>JAICUI010000076.1 GCA_025935925.1 Chloroflexota bacterium | reverse complement strand
GCGCGGTCGTCGACACCGGCTCCGCCTGGGCGACGTTCTCCGCCGCGATCGCCTCGGGCAGCGCAACGTCCGACTTCAGGTTGTACGCCGCGCGAAGCAGCGCCGGCTCGTCGGCATCGGCGCGCGAGATCTCGCGGACCACGCGGCCGCCGAAGATGACGATCGCCCGGTCGCAGACGAGCTGGACCTCCTTGAGCTCCGACGTGTAGAGGAGGATCGAGGCGCCCGCCTCCGCGAGGTCGCGCAACAGCGCGTAGATCTGGCGCTTCGTCCGGATGTCGATGCCGCGAGTCGGGTCGAAGCAGACCATCGTCCGCACGCCGGACGCCACCCAGCGCGCGATCGTGACCTTCTGCTGGTTGCCGCCCGAGAGCCGACGGACCTCCCCCTGGGCGCGGGTGTCGATCTGCAGCGTGTCGATCGCGCCGAGCACCTTCCGCCGCTCCTCGCCGGTGCGGATGATGCCCCAGCTGCGGATCGCGGTGCTGAACGGCAGCGCGATGTTCTCGCGCACCGAGCGCTGCATCAGCAGCGCCTCCGCGCGGTCCGCCGCGACGTACACGACGCCGGCCCGGATCGCGTCGGCCGGGTGGCGGAAGCTGACGGCCCTGCCGTCGATCGCGAGCGTGCCGCCGGACGGCCGCGTCATGCCGGCGAGGACGTCGAACAGCTCGTCCTGCCCCTGATCGTCGAGCGCGACCACGCCGAGGACCTCGCCGGGGTACAGGTCGAACGAGACGTCGTTGAGCTTGGTGCCGGAGGACAGGGACGCGGCCGCCAGGCGAGGCGTCGCGCCGGCCGGGCGCGTCGCCGGGGGCTGCTCGGCCACCGCGGGGATATCCTCGGCGATCTGGCCCAGCATCAGCTCCACGATGCGGTCCTCGGAGCCGGGCGTGACGTCGACGACGCCGACCGTCGCCCCCTCGCGCAGGACCGTCGCGCGGTCGCACACCGCGCCGATCTCGATCATCCGGTGCGAGATGAACACCACGCAGCGCTCGCCGCCGCGCTGGCGGCCGATGACCTCGAGGACGCGCTCCGTGAGGTTCGCCGGCAGCGCCGCGGTCATCTCGTCGAGCATCAGGACGTCGGGCTCGATGGCCAGCGCGCGCGCCAGGTCGACCACCCGCTGGATCGCCAGCGGAACGCCACGTGCGACGGTCGACAGGTCGAGGTCGGGGATGCCGAGCTCCGCGAGCCAGTGGCGGAACGGCTCCACCGGGGTGTGGGTGAGACGCAGGTTCGCGCGGATGTCCAGGTCCGGGATCAGCGCCGGCTCCTGGTACACCGAGAGGATGCCGCCGCGCCGGGCCTCGGCGGGCGACGTGGCCGCCAGCGACCGGCCGCGCACGGCGATCGTGCCTGCGTCGGGACGGACCGCGCCGCTGAGGATCTTGACGAGGGTGCTCTTGCCCGCGCCGTTCGCGCCCATGAGCGCGTGGACCTCGCCGGGGCGCACCGACAGCGACGCCGAACGCAGGGCGACGACCGCCCCGTACGTCTTGGCGACTCCGGATGCGTCGAGCAGCAGGTCCGTGGCGGCGACGGTCATCGGCGTCCTTTCGAGAAAGGGCCCGCCGGCGGTGCCGGCGGGCCCCTGGAACGCTACGCGATGCCTAGGCGCCCTTGCAGGTCGCCGGGACGGTGTTCGGATCGTAGGTCGTCCAGCCGTCGATCGACAGGCTGAGCGGCCACAGCGGATCCATGCCCGGCACCGACTGCCAGGCCTTGAGCTGCGCCTGGCCCTCCGGGGTCAGGTTGTCGACCAGCACCGGGTCGAGGAGGACGGTGTTCGCCTGCGGCGCGCCCTCCGACGGGGTGACGGTCTCGCCGTTGAGGAGCTTCAGGGCGAGCGTGACGCCGGCGCCGCCGACGGCGGCGGTATTGGTCACGGCCGCGCCCTTGAGGCCCGGGAAGTTCGTGGTGTCGAGCATCTGCGACACGAAGCCGCCGACGTCGGCATCCGCGATCGGCACGAACGGCTTGTTGGCCGCCTTGATCGCGTCGACGATCTGCTTGCCCATGCCGGACGCCCAGATGCCGTTGATCTTGTCGTACTGGCCGCTCGAGATGAAGTCGTTGGTCACCTGGGTCGCCGTCGCCGGGTCCCACTTGGTGAACACGCCGTCGTTGTTCGGGACGACCTTGATGTTCGGGTACTGGGCCAGGACGTTCTTGAAGCCCTTGTCACGGTCGGAGTCCGCCGGATTGCCGGCGATGCCGCGCGTGTACCAGACGGTGCCGCTGCCGCCGAGCTGGTCGAACAGCCACTTGGCGCCGAGCTCCGCGTACTTGACCTGGTTGTTGTACAGGTTCCAGGTGTCCGGGTCGGTGACGTACGCGTCGACCGACACGGTCTTGATGCCCTGGGCCTTCGCCTCCTGGAGGGCCGGGTTGAGCGCCTCCGGGTCGTTGGGGTTGAACACGATCGCGTCGACGCCCGCGGCGATCAGGTCGCGGATGTCCGAGGCCTGGCCGGCCGCGTCGGTGTTGCGGTGCTTGACGGTGAGGTCGGACACCTGGCCCGACGCCGCCGCCTGCGCCTTCGCGGTGCAGACCTGCTCCTCGCGGAAGCCGTTGCCCACGCCGCCGCCGTTCGAGTAGCCGATCTTCCACTGCTTGGCAGCGGCGCTCGCGCCCTCGGACGCCGGGGCGCTCGCGCCCGCGCTCGCGGGCTCGCTGGCCGCCGCGCTCGCCGGCTCCGAGGCCGCCGCGGTCGGGGCGGTGGTCGGCGCCGTGGTGGCCGTGCCCCCGCTGCTGCACGCAGCCGCCAGGATCGCGATCGCACCGATCGCGACGAGGCCGCGCGCCTTGCCGAGTTCCTTCATCCGGAAAACTCCTCCTCGAGGCGGCCGGTGATCCCCTGATGGGGTCGAGGTCCGCCGTTGACCACGCCATTGTGTCCGAACTCGACCGTCAGCCACCTCCTTGCTGGTCGATCGCACGGGCGAGCCGCCTCGCATGCTCTCGATAGGCTGCATCGAACAGGGCCCTCGACCGCTCGGCGCCCACCTCGCTCGCGCGGGTGATCACCGGGGGCATCGCGCCGCGCTCCACGAGGAGCTCGGCGGTCCGGGCCTTGATGGCATTGACGATGGCGACGGCGCCGACGGTCGACACCGGCCCGACCGGGGTGTCGAGGCCGTCGAGCGTCACGGTGGCGTCGGCGTCGGGCGAGCAGACGTCGAGGACGAGGTCGGCGACGTCGAGCAGCCGGCGGCCCGCGGCGGGCTCGGGCTCGGCCGACATCGACTGCGCGACCGAGGTCACGGCGATGACCCGCAGACCGCGCGCCCTGGCGCCCGCGGCCATCTCCACCGGCACCGCGGTCAGGCCGCTCGCCGAGAACACCATCATCACGTCGGCGGGCCCGAACCGGAAGTTCGACAGGATCACCTCGGCGAGGCCCGGCATCCGCTCGATGAACATCGCCTGCCGCTGGCCGTTCGCGCCGACGACCTGGGTGTGGAACGTCATCGACAGCTCGACGATCGGGTTGAACCCGGGGTACGAGCCGTAGCGCGGGAACATCTCCTCGACGGGGATGCGCGAGTGGCCGGTCCCGAACAGGTGCACCAGCCCGTCCGCCGCGATCGCGTCCGCGCACCAGTGGCTGGCCGTCTCGATCCCGTCCGCCTGCGTCTCCGCGACGCGCGCGATCACCGCGGCGGCGTCGTCGAGCCAGCGCGAGGCGGCCGTCGCGGTCGCGATCACGGCGCTCAGTACCCGCCGACCTCGGCCGGCGAGCTGGCGACGGCCTGCTCGCCCGCCTTGCGCGCGCGGAAGTCGAGGATGATCGTCTCCGTCGCGGTGGCGCCGATCCGGGTCACCCCGAGCGCCATGACGGCGAGGAGCGCGTCGAGCGTCCGCACGCCGCCGGCGGCCTTGACCCCGATGTGCGCGCTCGTGTTGGCACGCATCAGGCGCAGGTCGTCGTGGGTCGCGCCGCTCGGGGCGAACCCCGTGCTCGTCTTGACGAAGTCGCCGCCCGCCGCCTCGGTCAGCCGACACGCCCGGACCTTCTCGGCGTCCGTGAGGTAGGCGTTCTCGAAGATCACCTTGACGATCGCGCCCGCGGCGTGGGCCACGTCGACGATCGCCTGGACGTCGGCCTGGACGTCGGCGTCGCGGCCCGACTTGAGCGCACCGATCTGGATCACCATGTCCAGCTCGGTGGCGCCGTCGGCGAGCGCGGTGCGCGCCTCGTTGACCTTCTCGTCGGTCGTGGCGTACCCATGCGGAAAGCCGATGACCGTCCCGACCGCGACGTCCGTCCCCTCGAGGATCCGCTTTGCGCGGACGACATGGACGGGCGGCACGCACACCGACGCGACGTCGTACTTCGCCGCCAGCCGGCACCCGTCCTCGACGAACGCGTCCGTCAGCTCCGGCCGCAGCAGGCTGTGGTCGATGGTCTTCGCGATGTCGCGCTCAGTCAGCGATTCGATGGTCAGCGCCATGCCACTCCGTTCAAATCGGATCAAGAGGACGGCGTCGCGCCCGTCAGCCGTGCCAGCCGCAAGGCGGCACCGAGGACCGGAGCGAGCGCACTCGGATGTGCGTGAGCGAGGACCGCAGCGTGCCAACGCCGCGGATGGTGCGGATCACGGGCGCCCCAGGAATGAAGACGGTCTCGCATCTCAGTGGCAGTAGGGACGGAGGACGTCCCTCGCGATCAAGAAGCCCTGCTTGACCTTCTCATCGGAGCCCTCGAATTGGCGGTCCTCGTGCTCGATGATGCACGGCCCCTCGTACCCCTGGCGGTACAGCTCGCCGTGCACCACGCCCCAGTCGACCTCGCCGAGCCCCGGGATCCGCGGGATCTGCCAGCCCATGCCCATCGACAGGATCCCGCGCTCGTAGAGGCCGTCGCGGTCGATCATCAGGTCCTTCGCCTGGTAGTGGAGGACGTGCGACCCGAACTCCTTCAGGAACCGCTGCATGTCGATCATCTGGAGGATGAGGTGGCTCGGGTCGAAGTTCAGCCCGATCGCCCCTTCCCACCGCTCGAGGATCCGGCGCCACATCCGCGGGGTCGTCGCGATGTTGTTGCCGCCCGGCCACTCGTCGTACGAGAACAGCATCGGGCAGTTCTCGAAGGTCAGCTTCCGGCCGTGATCCTGCGCGAACGTCACGATGTCCGGCCAGACGCGCTGCGCCTCCTCCCAGTTCTCGTCCTGGTTCTTCGCCGCATCGCCGCCCATGAACGTGTTCACGAGCTCGAGGTCCATCTTCTCGGCGGCCTCGATGACGTGCTTCAGGTGCTCGATCACGGACGCCCGATGCATCGGATCCGGATGGAGCGGGTTCGGATAGAACCCGAGGCCGGAGATCTCGAGGCCCTTGGCCTCGATCTCGGCGCGGATCTCCTTGGCCTGGTCTGCCGACAGGTCGGCGACGTCGATGTGGCTCGTGCCGGCGTAGCGACGGGTCGGCCCGGTCGCCCTCGGCCAGCACGCGATCTCGAGGATCTCGAAGCCGGCGCCGGCGGCCCAGTCGGCCACCTCCATCAGCGGCGTCTCCGGGAACGGGGCGGTCAGGAATCCGAGCTTCATCGGGTCGATCCCTCCGGGACGGCGTGCCGGACGTCCGTCCAGCGGCCGGTCCGCGCACTCTCGAGGACGGCGTCGCCGAGCAGCATCTCCTCGTGACCGTCGGCGAACGTGGCGTACCGCGGCCTCGCCGAAGGCCGGCCCGCGAGCACGTCGTCGTAGACCGCCGAGTACAGCGCCGCGAACGTGTCCGCGAAGCCCTCGACGTGGCCGCCGGGCAGCCGGGCGGCGTCGATGCCCTGCTGGTTCATCAGGGCCGGGTTGCGGATCAGCAGCTCGTTCGGGCGATCCCGGTGGCCGATCCACAGCTGCTCCGGCGTCTCGGAGTCCCAGCTCACCGCCGCCTGGGAACCGTCGACCTCGTAGCCCAGGCTGTTCTTGCGCCCAGGGCTCAGCTGGCTGACGGTGACGACCCCGCGCGCGCCGCCCTCGTAGCGCAGCAGGATCGTCGCGACGTCCTCGGTGTGGATGTCGACGTCGACCGTGTCCGTGGCGCGCTCGGTCGAGAAGGTCTCGACGGGTCCGGCGGGCTTGCGGCGGACCGGGATGAAGGTGGTGAGGTCCGCGAGCAGCGATTCGACGCGCAGCCCCGTGACGAAGCTCGTGAGGTCGAGCCAGTGCGACCCGATGTCGCCGACGGCGCGGAGCGCGCCGCCGCGGTCCGCCTCGAGCCGCCAGTTCCAGTCGGTGTCGTACAGCAGCCAGTCCTGGAAGTAGCGTCCCGTGACGAGCCGGACGTCGCCGATCCCGCCGTCCCGGACCAGCGCGGACGCGTGCTGGTTGAGCGGGTAGAAGCGGATGTTGAAGTTCACGGCATTGACGAGGCCCGAGCGCGTCGCGAGCTCGACGAGCTCCGCGGACTCCTCGGACGTCATCGCCAGTGGCTTCTCGCACACCACGTGCTTGCCGGCCGCGAGGATCCGCCTGACCTGCGGCGCGTGGGCCTCGTTGGGGCTCGTCACGTGCACGACCTGGACGTCGTCCGCGAGGAGCTCGTCGAGGTCCGCATAGCCCTTCGCGACCCCCAGCCGCTCGGCGCTCGCGGTCGCGCGCTCCGCGGACGAGCCGAGGATCCCGGCGACGCGGACGCCGATCCGGCGCAGCGCCTCGACGTGGACCGTGCCGATGAACCCGGAGCCGATCACGGCTGCGGCGACGTCGCTCCGATGCGGCATCAGCGGGAGGCTCCTCCGGTGACGATGCGGCGTCATCCGTCTAGACGGTCTAGAGGATGGTACCCGGGACGCGATCGAGCCGGGTTCGCCCGACCGCCGCGCTGCGACGCCACGACCCCGACCCCGCGAGCATACTTCGTCATGTCAACAGCAAAAGTCGCGATGCGACGTGCCGAGCCGGATGTACGATCCGCGCCGTGGACGCTCCCGCGAGCCAGGGCGCGGTGCCGGACGCCGGTCGCGGCGCCACGGCCGACGCCGCGTTCGAGCCGCTGCCCGACGAGGTGCTCGATGCGCTCGTGCTGGTGCTCGACGAGATCCGGCTCGGGACGTCGAAGTCGCGCGCGGACCTCGTCGCCCGGACCGGTCTCGGCCGAGCGATCGTCGCGCGACGCGTCCAGGCGCTGCTCGACCGCGGGCTCATCACCGAGGGCGAGCTCGGTCCCTCGACCGGTGGCCGGCCCCCGCGGCACCTCGCCTTCCGCGCGGCCGGCGGCCAGGTCCTCGTCGCCGACATCGGTGCGACGTCGATCGCGGTCGCGCTGACCGACCTGTCGGGCCGGATCCTCGCCCACTACACCGAGCCCGCGGACGTCGCCGACGGCCCCGAGGTGATCCTCGGCCGGGTCGAGGCGCTGTTCGAGCAGCTGCGCGAGACGTCGCACCATGCCGCCGGGCCGGTGTGGGGCGTCGGCATCGCCGTGCCAGGGCCGGTGGAGTTCGCGACCGGCCGCCCGATCGCGCCGCCGATCATGCCCGGCTGGGACGGCTACCCGATCCGGGAGCGGTTCGAGGCCGCGTTCGGGGGCCCGGTGTGGGTCGACAACGACGTCAACGTGCTCGCGCTCGGCGAGTGGCGGGCGGGCATCGCCCAGGGCCACGACAACGTCGTGGTCGTCAAGATCGGGACCGGGATCGGCGCCGGGATCATCTCGGCCGGGCGGCTGCACCGCGGCTCGCAGGGGTCGGCGGGCGACGTCGGGCACATCCAGGTCGTCGACGACCGTTCGGTCGTGTGCCGTTGCGGCAACGTCGGCTGCCTCGAGGCGCTCGCCGGCGGGTACGCGCTCGCGATCCAGGGCGAGGCCGCCGCCGTCGCGGGACGGAGCCGGCGGCTCGCCGCGGCGCTGGACGAGCGCGGCGCGGTGACCGCCGAGGACGTCGCGCGGGCCGCGGCGTTCGGTGACCCCGTTGCCCTGGAGCTGCTGACGGACGCGGGGCGCCTCGTCGGGCAGATGCTCGCGAGCGTCGTCAACTTCTTCAACCCGTCGCTCATCGTGATCGGCGGTGGTGTGGCGCAGAGCGGCGACCAGCTGCTCGCGGCGATCCGCCACACCGTCTACGAGCGGTCGCTGCCGCTGGCGACGCGCTCGCTCGTGATCCAGCGCTCGTCGATCGGGATGCTGGGCGGCGTCGTCGGGGCGTCGGCGCTCGTCGTCGACCAGCTGTTCACGCGGCCGGTGCTCGAGCGGTGGCTGGCGAGCGGTCGGCCGTCGGCGCTCGTGGCGGCCCCGGCGGCCTGACGCGCGGCACCCCGGCGCGCCGTCGTCGCGTCGTCGAATGTCCATGTCAAGAGGCGATGGCCGTCCATCCTCGTACGCGGCGCTGCGCGGCATCGTGATCGCACCAGCCCGGTGAGCCGGGCACCGCGCCCAGGAGCCCCATCGATGTTCGACCTCAGCACCTTCGGCCCGGCCGTCGTCACGATCGCCGGGTTCTCGGCCCTCATCGCGTTCATCCGCGCGCTCGGGGGCCGCGACGAGAACCCGGCGGACGAGTCGCTGCCGAAGGGCACCCAGGAGGAGGAGCCGGTGCGGTTCCGCTTCCCGAAGCTCGCCGTCCCGGCGCCGGCCACCGGCGCCTGATCCTCACCTCCCGCGACGACCCCGGGGCGGTTTCTCGTCCCGGGTCCTGTCGCGCCCGTCGCTCACCGGGCGCAACGACGGCGTCCACGGGGCCCGGGCCGCCGATCGCGACGCTCCGTCGCCGAACCGGCGCGCAACGACCGCGGCGCGCCGGGGTTGCGACCGTGAGTCGCTGAACGGCGGCACGACGATCGCGCGGAGCGACGCCCCGTCACCGACTGCGACCCGGAGTCGCGGACGGCGCCCGGGACGGCCGCCCGCGACCGCGCCACGCCCCGGTTCAGCGACCCTCCGTCGCGACGCGGCGCCCGGCGCTCAGCGTGCCGCGACCACCCGGTCGACGAAGTCGCCCGTGGCCGGGTCCTTGAGGATCAGCTTGTGGCGCCCGTCCGGCAGCACCTCGCGCTTGATCACCACGTGGCCCTCGTACTGCTCGGGCGTCGACGCGATGCGCGGCGTCGACCCGCCGCGCCACTCGAACAGCTCGACCGGCTCCCACGAACCGCTCCTCGCCGACCGGTAGCACGCGTCCATGACGGCGTTGACGACGTATCCGTCGTAGAACGACTCGCGTGGCGCCCGGCCCTCGTCGAGCGCATCGAACATGTCGCTGAACATGTCGACATAGCCGAGCTCGGACACCTCGTCGCCGACCGGGAACAGCCAGCCCGCGGCCGTATCGGCCTTCTCGGCGACATACCCGCCCGAGCCGCCGGCGGTGAACATCTCGTAGCCCGTGCGCAGGAAGTGGTTGAGCCAGATCGTGCCGTGGGTGCCGGCGACCTCGTCGCGCAGGTCCATCCCGCCGCGGAACGTCCAGCTGACCTCGAACTGCCCGATCGCGCCCGACTCGAACCGGATCAGCGCGATCGCGTTGTCCTCGTCGTCGATGGGGTGTACCAGCGTGTCCGTCGTGCACATCACGGAGACCGGCCGGTTCCCCTTGCCCACGAAGTTGCGGATGATCTCGATGCAGTGGCAGCCGAGGTCGATGATGGCGCCGCCGCCGGTCAGCCGCCCGTCCCAGAACCACGCGCTGTGCGGCCCGGGATGCGTCTCGCGCGACCGGACCCACGTCACGTCCCCGAGCGCGCCGTCCTGGACGGAGCGGACCGCCTTGAGCGTCTTGGGCGTGTAGCACAGGTCCTCGAGGTATCCGCCGAACACGCCGGCGCGCTCCACCGCTTCGAGCATCCGCTGCGCCTCGGCGGCCGTCCGGCCGAGCGGCTTCGTGCACAGCACAGCCTTGCCCGCGGCGGCGACCGCCTTGACGGCGTCCTCGTGGAGGTGGTTCGGAAGCGCGACGATCACGACGTCCGTCTCCGGATGACGGATCGCCGCGTCGAGGTCGGTCGTGGTCTCGGGGATCCGCCAGCGGCCGGCGAAGGCGCTCGCCCGCTCCTCGCTCCGCGAGTACACGACGCGGACGCGGTCGCGGCCGCGCTGGCCGTGCAGGGTCATCGTGTAGAAGTCGCCGATGAGCCCCGTGCCGAGGACGGTGATCGCGTGGGTCTGCATTCGCCCCTCCTGCGCGGCTGAACGCCGGCGATTCTAGGGGGCGCGCGACGTCAGGCGGGCGCGGCCTCCGGCGCCGCGGCGGCGCCAGCGGCTTCCGCCCAATCGTCGGTCATCACGGGGACCATCGAGATCGTCTCGGTCCGGCCGACGCGGTCGAGGTTGACGAGGACGACGTCCTCCTGCATCGGCTCGTCGTCCGGGCGGTCGCGCATCACGACGATCGCGTCCGTGAGGGGGACGAACCGCGTGCGGCGGGTCAGCGCGGCGAGGGCCTGCGCGGTCGGCATCCGGTGGAGGTTGCCGACGACGAGGTACGGGCCTAGCTCGAGCGTCACGCGCTCCTCGACGGTTCGCACGCGCTTCGTCGGGTCGCCGCGATAGCCGCTGACCGGGACGACGTGGAGCTCGTGCCGCTCCACCTCGAGCTCGCCGACCGCGAGCTCGTGACCATCGTCGAGGGAGCGCAACGTCGCGTCGTAGAACGTCACGACCTCGCGCTCGTTGAGCTGGTCGCTCAGCCGCCCCTCCTCGAGGTCCACCGAGCCACGCACCATGCAGTCGCCCGCCCAGGCGACCAGCTGATCCCGCACGTCTACCCTCCGCCGAGGCCTCCATCGGGTCCGCCACTGGGATTCGGCCCGCCTCCGGCGAGCGGAGCATACGCCGGTCGCCTTGCAGCGGGATCGACACGTTCGGTGCCCGCAGGCACCACCCGAACGGGCCCGGCCCCGCCGCGTCGCGACGGCCGCATCAGGCGGGCAGCGTCAGCCGGAACGTCGTCCAGCCGCCCTCGCTCGTCACCGCCACCCGGCCGCCCGCGCCCTCCACGAGCTGCTTGACGATCGCGAGCCCGATGCCCGCGCCGCCGCGCTCCCGGTCGCGCGACTTCTCGACCCGGTAGAAGCGCTCCCAGACGCGCGGCAGGTCCTCGGGCGGGATCCCGGGACCCGTGTTGGCGACCCGGATGTCGAGGCCGTCGGCCGCGCGCGACGCGGCGACCTCGACCCGGCCGCCGTCCGGCGTGTAGCGCACGGCGTTCTGGAGCAGGTTCGCGAGAACCTGGGTGAGCTCGTCGGGGCGGACGCGGGCCTCGAGCGACGGGGCGACGTCCATCGCGACCTCGATCGATCGCCGCGAGAACGCGGGCGCGACGAGATCCACCGCGCCGCGGACGAGGAGCGACACGTCGACGTCGCGCGGGATGCCCGGCCGACCCTCGGCGCCGGCCAGGACGTCGAGCGACGCCGCCAGCCGGGTGAGCCGGTCGACCTCCTCGCGCAGCGAGTCGAACGTCGCGGCGTCGGCCGGGATGACACCGTCGCGCATCGCCTCGAGGTACCCCTGCAGGTTCGTGAGCGGTGTTCGGAGCTCGTGCGACGCGTTGACGATGAACTCCCGCCGGATGGATTCCTGCTCGGCGAGCCGCGCGGCCATCATGTTGTACGCGGCGGCCAGGGACCGGAGCTCCGCGGGCCCGTCCTCCGGCACGCGAGCGTCCAGGTCGCCCTCCGCGATCCGTGAGGCCGCGGCGGCAACCCGCTCGATCGGCCTGGCGAGGCGCCGCGCGAGCACCATCGCGACGACGACCGCGACTGCTGCCGCGACCAGGAGCGCGACGACGAACACGACCGTGACGCTCGCGTCGAACATGTCGCGGGCGTGATCGGCGCTGTCGCCCGCGGCCATCATCAGGGCCTCGAACGCCTCGCCGCCGACGCGCAGCACGCCGATGGCCACGATCGCGAGGGCGATGCCCACGACGAGCAGCGTCGCCGCGAGGAGGCGGGTCGACAGCCGGCCACCCATGCGCCGCGCATCCGTCACCGCGCGGCCACCCGGCGCTCGACGGGTCCGGCGGCGCGGTACCCCGCGCCACGGACCGTGGCCACGTAGCGGGGCTCCATCGGGTCGTCGCCCAGCTTCTCGCGCAGGCGCTTCACGTACTGGTCGATGGCGCGGTCCAGCACGTCGCCCTCGCCCTCGCCGTGGATCGCGTCGAGGAGCCGGTCGCGCCCCAGGACCCGGCCGTCGGCATCGAGGAGCGCCGCGAGCAGCCGGAGCTCGAGGGTCGTGACCGGGACGGCGGCGCCGGCGACGCGGACTTCGTGGCGGTCCGCGTCGAGCTCGAGGTCGGCGATCGCGAGGACCGTGCCGGCGCCGGCCCGGCGATCGGAGCGGCGCAGGATCGTGCGCACCCGGACGACCAGCTCGGCGGGCGAGAACGGCTTGGGCAGGTAGTCGTCGGCGCCCTCGGACAGCCCGAGGATGCGGTCCCCCACCGAGCCGCGCGCCGACAGCACGAGGATGGGGACGTCGCCCAGCTCGCGTGCGCGGCGGATGACGGCGAGCCCGTCGATCTCCGGGATCATGAGGTCGAGCACGACGAGCCGGGGGGACAGCCGCTCGATCGCCTCGAGCGCCGCGCGCCCGTCGGCCGCGGTGACCACCGGGTAGCGCTCCCGCTCGAGGTACGTGCGCACGAGCGCCAGGATCTTGGGGTCGTCGTCGACGACGAGGATCGGTCCGGCGGGCGGGGCGGCCATCGCGGGCATCATCACGGTCCCCACGGTCGCGGGCAACCGTGACGCGGCGATGACCCGCGCCCGACGCGG
>JAICUI010000101.1 GCA_025935925.1 Chloroflexota bacterium | reverse complement strand
CCTAGCTCCGGAGCGCGCGCACGCTGAACGCGGTCACGGGGTGCGAGACGCCCTTGAGCTCGAGCCCTTCCACCGCGTCGGCCTCGACGGCGTCGTCCACCGCGGCGTGCGTCCGCTGGGACACGAGGATCTGGCCGTTGGTCGCCTTGCCCGACAGCCGCGCTGCGATCACGACGGCGTTGCCGATCGCGGCGTAGTCGTAGCGGCCCTCGTAGCCGATGCGGCCGGCGGTCGCGAAGCCGGTCGAGATGCCGACCCCGAACCCGAGGTTGTAGCCGCGGCGCGCCCAGCCGGCGGCCAGGCCCGCGACGTCGTCGCGCATCTCGAGCGCCATCGTCACGGCACGCAGCGCGTGGTCCGGCTGCTCCACGGGATCGTTGAACCAGACGTGGAGCCCATCGCCGGCGAAGTGTTCGAGCGTCCCCTCGTGCTCGACGATGCGCGCCCCCATCGCGGCGTGATACTCGCGCAGCACGCCCAGGAGCTCCTCGGGCTCGGCAGTCTCGGCGAACGCGGTGTACCCGCGGAGGTCGCAGAACACGGCCGTGACGGCGCGCCGGTGTCCGGCGAGGAGCTGTTCGCCCTCCGGGGTCGACACGAGCGCCGCCACCTGCGGAGACAGGAAGCGCGCGAGCTCCTCGCGCTGGCGCTGCACCGTGTCCAGCAGGCGCGCGTTCTCGTCGCGCAGCCGCTTGTCGGCGAGACACGCCCCCACGCGCGCCTCGAGGATCGCGGGCTTGATCGGGCGCGGCAGATAGTCGACGGCGCCCATCTGGATGCAGCGGACGATGCCGTCGAGGTCGTCGAGGCCGGACACGACGATCACCGGGATCCGCGCGAGGGCCGGGTCGGCGCGCATCGCGGCCAGCGTCTCGAAGCCGTCGAGGACGGGCATCACGAGGTCCAGGAGCACGACGTCGATGGCGCCGTCCTTCGCCAGCCGGTCGAGCGCGTCGCGGCCGTCCTCCGCCTCGACGACGTCGTGCCCCAGCTGGGCGAGCAGCTTCGCCAGCGTCATCCGGTGCATCCGGCTGTCGTCGACGACGAGGACCCGCCCTGGGGTCATGGCCGGCTCGTCCGATGTCACGGGCGCCACCCGCCGGCGCGGGCTCGCTCGAGCGCGGCGACCACGGCGTCGAGCGCCGCGGCGGCGGCCTCGATCCGCGCTGCCGCGCCCGCCAGGTCGCCGCCTCGCGCCTGCTCCTCGAGCGCGCGGCAGACCTCGGCGAGCGTCGTCGCGCCGAGGTCCCGGCTGTTGCCCTTCAGCGTGTGGGCGGCACGCCCGAGCGTCGTCGCGTCGCCGGCGTCGAGCCCCGCGCGCATCGCGTCCACCTGGCGCGGCGCGTCAGCGAGGTACGTGTCGACGACCTCGCCCACGAACGCCGGGTCGTCACCCACGGTCTCGAGGAGCTCGACCAGCGCGTGCGGGTCCAGCACCGGGGTCGCGGGCTCGTCGTCGCCGCCGGACGTCGCGTCGGGCGCGGGCGTTGCAGGGGCAGGTGCCGCGGCGCCGCCGGTGGCCTCGAGCACCGCCGCGGCGGCCTCGAGCGCCGACGCGAGGAGCGCCGGCCGGACGGGCTTGGAGAGGTAGTCGTCCATGCCGGCCGCAAGGCACATCTCGCGGTCGCCGCCCATCGCGTTCGCCGTCATCGCGATGATCCGCAGCGGACGATCGGGCCACTGCTGGCGGATCCGCCGGGTCGCCTCCAGGCCGTCCATCTCGGGCATCTGGACGTCCATCAGGACGACCTCGTACGGCTGGCGCTCGAGGGCCGCGATCACCTCGAAGCCGTTCTCCGCGACGTCGGCGCCGTACCCGAGGCGCTCGAGGAGGCGGATCGCGAGCTTCACGTTGACGGGGTTGTCCTCGGCGAGGAGGATCCGCAGGGGATGCTCGGCGCCGAGCGGCAGCGCCGCGCGGTCGCGGGCCGGGGCCTGCGGGCGAGCCCCGTCCGGCGCGAGCACCGTCACGACCGCGTCGAGCAGCGCCGACGGCTTCACCGGCTTCATGAGCTCCTTCGCGACGGCATCGCTCCGGCGGTCCCGCGCGCCGACCGACGAGAGGATGAGGACGGGGACGGGCGGCTGTCCTGCCTCGCGCGCGGCGTCGCGCATCGCCTCCGCCAGCTCGATCCCGTCGAGGTCGGGCATGTGCAGGTCGAGGATCGCGAGGTCGAAGCGCTGGCCCGCCCGTGACCAGGCGAGCGCCTCGCGGGCGGACGCCGTGTCGCTCGCCACCATGCCCCAGCGCGCGATCTGGGCACGGACGATCCGGCGGTTCGTCTCGTTGTCGTCGACCACGAGCACCCGGCGTCCGGCCAGGTCCTCCGTCGGGATCGCAGGCGCCGCCGGGGCGAGCGCGGCGGCCTCGTCGGCGCGGAACCGGAGGTGGAACGTGGAGCCCTCGCCGTCGACGCCGGTGCTGTCGGCCGTCAGCGAGCCGTCCATCAGCTCGGCGAGGCGGCGGCTGATCGCGAGGCCGAGCCCGGTGCCCCCGTACCGCCGGGAGATCGAGGCGTCCACCTGGCTGAACGACTGGAACAGGCGGTCCATGCGATACGCCGGGATGCCGATGCCCGTGTCACGCACGTCGAGCGTGATCTCCCAGGTCGCGGCGGCCGTCCCGCGGCGGTGCTCCAGCCGCCGGCCGCCGAGGCGGAGCTCCACCTCGCCATGCTCCGTGAACTTGAGCGCGTTGGTCAGCAGGTTGAGCGCGATCTGGCGCACCCGCCCGGGGTCGCCGACGAGCCCGATCGGCAGGTCCGGGTCGACCGCGTACGCGAGCTCGAGCCCGCGCTCGGCGGCGACGGGCGCCATGAGGTCGAGCGCGCCCTCGATGGTCCGTCGCAGCTCGAACGGCTCGTGGTCGAGCTCCACCCGGCCGGCCTCGATCTTGGAGAAGTCGAGGATGTCGTTGATGACCGTGAGCAGCGCGTCGGCGGAGGTCTTGATCGTCTCGGCGTAGTCGGCCTGCTCGGCGTCGAGCTTCGTGTCCTGGAGCAGGCCGCTCATGCCGATGATGGCGTTCATCGGGGTCCGGATCTCGTGGCTCATCGCGGCGAGGAACGTCGACTTGGCGGTGTTCGCCTCCTCGGCGGCACGGCGCGCCGCGAGCGCGTCCTCGTAGAAGCGGGCGTTGTCGATCGCGATCGTCGCCTGGCGCGCGAGGCTCTCGAAGAACGCGAGGTCCGTGTCGGTGAACGGGCGCGTCGCGCCGAGCCGCCAGACGGCCGCGACGCCGATCACCGTGTCGCGGGCGAGCATGGGCGCGACCATCAGCCGCTCCTGGCTCGCCGTGTCGGCCGTGCCCGGGATCTGGACCGTCCGGGGGTCGTTCGCCGGGTCGTTGACGATCTCCGCCTGCCCGGTCGCGGCGGCCGTGCCGATGATCCCTTCGCCCGGCACGATCGCGTCGTCGGCGATGTACGGCGCGAGGCTGCCACGGGCGACGAGCGAGCGCAGCGTCCGGCCGTCCGGCTGCGCGAGGTAGACGGCGCAGGTGTCCACGGCCATCAGCGCGATGACGCGGTCGGCCAGCCGGTCGAGGACGCCGCCGACGTCGAGCGTCGCGGAGATCTCGCCCGCGACCGCGGCGAGGGCCGCCATCTCGTCCGCCCGCCGGCGCGTCTCGTCGATCAGCCGCGCGGTCTCGAGCGACACGCTGAGGCTCGCGGCGATCGACTCGAGCAGGCGCACGTCGGCGGCATCGAACGCGTGCTCGCGGTCAAGGTTCTGCACCGACACGACGCCCGCCGCCTCGCCGCCGACCACCAGCGGCGCCCACAGGGTCGCCTTCGGCGCCTCGCCCTGGCGGACCGCCGCGGAGCCGAGCGCCTCGGCCTGGTCGGACGCTCGCTCGTTGATCAGCAGCGGCCGCAGTGTCTCCATCACGTGCCGCCGCGGCCCGACCCGCGGCATCGACTGGTCGGGGAATCGGACGCCGCGCTCGATCGTGTACGGGAAGTGGAACTCGTCGGTCTCCCGATCGAGGATCGCGATGTCGAACACCTGCGCATCGAACAGGTCGCCCAGCCGGTCGCCCACGAGGTCGCACATCGCCTGGATGTCGATCCGCGCCGCGAGCCCCTGCTGGATGCCGGCGATGATCTGGAGCTGTGCCGCCCGGTCGTCGGCCTCCTTGAACAGCCGCTTCGTCTCGTCGAACAGGCGCGCGTTCTCGAGGGCGACGCTGAGGCTGCCGGCAAGCGTCGAGAGCAGCCGGACGTCGGCGTCGGAGAACGCGAACTCGCGATCGAGGTTCTGGAGCGACATGACGCCGATCGGCGCGCCGCGCGCGATGAGCGGCGCGAACAGGACGGACTGCGGCGCCTCGCCCTGGATGACCCGTTGCTGCTGGAACCGCGCCGCGGCGGTCGCGAGGTCGCTGTTGATCAGGAGCGGCTCGTGGGTCTCGAGCACGTGGCGTCGGATGCCGGCCAGCGGGATCGTCTTCGCCGGCAGGCGGACGCCGCGCTCGATGACGTACACGATCGTGACGGTGTCGTTGGCGGGATCCGCGATCGCGATGTCGACGACCTGGGCATCGAAGATGTCCCGCACGCGGTCGCCGACGACGTCGTACATCGCCTGCATGTCGAGCTGGCCGGCGAGGCCGTTCTGGATCTCGTTGATGATCGCGAGCTCCGCGGCGCGCTCGTCCGCCTCCTTGAACAGCCGCTTCGTCTCGTCGAACAGCCGTGCGTTCTCGAGCGCGACGCCCATGCTCGACGCGAGCGTCGCGAGGACCCGCTCGTCCGCGTCGGTGTACGCGTCCCGCTCGAGCGACTCCATCGCCAGCACGCCGATCACCCGGTTCGAGCCGCTGATCGGCACCCCGATCCACGACTGCATCCCGAGCGCCGCGCCGACGGCGATCGCGCCGGCGGCGTCGGATTCCTCCTCGCTCCCCAGCCGCAGGGCGCGGCCCGACTCGATCACCCGCGACGTGAGCCCGGCTCCCACCGGCAGCGCATCGCGTGGCACCAGCCGTCCCGCCTCGACGGAGTACGGCCAGGCGATCGTGTTGGCCACCGGGTCGTGGAGCGCGATGAACATGTCGCTCGCGCGGTACTGCTCGCGGACGCGCTCGCCGACGACCTGGATGATCGCGTCGAAGTCGAGCTGCTTGGCGAGCGCCTCGCCGATCTCGTTGATGACCGCGAGCTCCGCGGCACGCGAGTTCGTGTCCGCCAGCAGCCGCT
>JAICUI010000081.1 GCA_025935925.1 Chloroflexota bacterium | reverse complement strand
TCGCGTTCGACGCGACATACCGGGCGCCCGAGACGCGGCTCGCCTCCGGGCGGCTGGCCAGCATGACCGGGCGAGGACGTGAAGAACCGGGTCGGGCCGTTCGACCCGGGGCCGGGACCTTCCCCGGGCCACCCTCGCGCTTGTCGCCCGACGGGCCAGGGCCGCCATCGTCGATCCCGGTCGCCGCCTCGACCGCGCCCACCACCTCGCCGGCCTTCTTGCCGACCTCGCGCAGGGCCCCGTTCGCGTCGGAGATTTCGCGCTTTCGCGCGGCGATCTTGTGCGGTTCGTGCTCCTTCGCGAGCTGCGCGGTCAGCTCGGCGCCCACGAGCAGCAGCAGGGCGGTCAGGTAGAACCACAACATCATCACGACGACGCCGCCGAGGGCGCCGTACGTGTTCGAGTAGTTGGCGAAGTTCGCGACGTACAGCGCGAAGACGCCGGTGGCAACCAGCCACAGGATCGCGAAGGCGAACCCGCCGATGAGCGTGTATCGGATTGAGACCGCGACGTTCGGACCATATCGATACAACAGCCCGACCGCGATCCCGACGAGCACCACGACCACCGGGAAGCGCAGCAGCGAGGCGGTGTTCCAGGCGGTCTCGGGCACGCCCAGCGTCTTCACCGCCTGCTGGGTGAGCAGGCTGCCGCCGACGATCGTGACGAACGCGATCAGGATCCCGATCGCGCCGAACACCGTGAGCATGGCCGCGCGGAACGTCCTCGGGACGAAGCCCCGCGTCTCCTCGACGTCGTAGGCGCGGTTCATCGCCTTCATCACCGCGCCGATGCCGCCCATCGCCGCCCACAGCGCGAGCACCGCGCCGAGGCTCAGCAGGCCGGGCCGGGTGTTGCCCAGGACCGCATCGAGCTGCGGGCGCATCTGCTGCGCGATGTCCGGCGGAAGGTTGTCCGACAGGGAGCCGACGATCTGGCCGCTGGGATCACCCAGCCCGGCGAGCTGCGCCACGAACCCGGCGAGCGCGGCGAGGAAGATCGCGAACGGGAAGATCGCGAACAGGAAGCGGTACGCGAGGCCCGCGGCGAGGTCGGGGACCTCGTCGTCGATCGTCGCCTGGACGACCCGCTTGGGAAACTCGAGCTGACGGGGAACCTGCATCGACCCATCCCACCGGGTCGAGCGCGACCTCGGCGCGCGTGAATCCCCGGTTCGCGCTCACGGGCGCGTTGCAGCCACCTCAGCCGAGGACGAACCAGGCGACGGGGGTGGAGGCGGTCGAGGACGCGACGCCGCTCAGGTAGAGGCGGACCTTGCCCGCCGACGGGTAGTTGATGCGCGCGGCCGTCACGTGGACGGCCGAGCGCGGCAGCTGGAGCGTCGCGAGCACATTGGCGCCGCTCGCCAAGCCGCCCGGAACGGTGACGTCGACATGGCTCGCCTTCGCGGGCACCGACGCGCGGCCGGATCGGGTGAACGTCGCGCGCCCGTCGACCCGCAGCGCGACGCCGCTCGACGCCACCGCGTGGACGCCGATGCCCGAGGTCGCCTGGCCGCGAACGCCGGCGCCGATCGTCGACTGCCCGAAGACGCCGTGCGACGACGTGGCCTGGGCCGCGTAGCCGTACACGCCGGTTCCCGGGACCCCGGTCGTCGGGGTTCCGCCACCGCTCCATCCGATCACCCCGGTGCCGTCGGCGCCCGCCTGGCCGATCGACGCCGGCACGGTCTCCGACGTCGTGTAGGCCCACACGCCGGCCCCGTTGCTGCTCTGGCCGTACACGCCGGTCGCGGAGGTCGCGATGCCCTCGACGCCGTTGTTCGACGTGCTCTCCCCGTGGACGCCGGGCCCGCTCGTGCCCTTGCCGCGCACGCCGGCACCGTTCGTGCTCGTGCCGGCGACGCCCGTCGCGTCCTTGCTCGAGCCCTGCACGCCGTTGTGGCCGTCGCTCGACCCCGAGACCGCCGGACCGGACGTGCTGGTGCCGGACACGCCCGCGCCCGAGGTGCTGATTCCCCGAACGCCGGCGCCCGACGTGCTCGATCCGAGCACACCCGACCCCGACCCGCTGACGCCCTGGACGCCGTTCGACGTGCTCGTCTGGCCGGCGACGCCCAGGCCCGAGGTGCTCGTGCCGAACACGCCGGTCCCGGAGGTCGCCGTCCCGAGGACGCCCGAACCCGAGTTGCTCGTGCCGGACAGGCCGATGCCGCCGCCGCCGACGCCGGCGATGAACGCGGTGTCGTCGGGGCTGTCGCAGGTCAGCGTCGTCGGTCGGTCGCCGGTGTACGCGTAGCCGACCTTGATGTAGTCGCCATCGGCCGCCTCGGCGGGCGCGGGCCGGCCGAGCGCGGCGGCGGCGAGCCCGAGCATCGACCCGATGCCGGCCGTGATGATGGCTCGCCGGCTCGCCGGCGACGTCGCGTCGATGGCCATCGCGAGGTCCTCTGTTCCGGTGCCAGGCCCGCGGCGGGCCGAGCGTGACGCGGACGCTAGGCGGCGTGCGTCGGCCATCGCATCGGGTGGTCACCTACGTTTGTAGGCGATCGGGTTGGGCACTCGGGCCGGCGACGCGATGCGACGGGCGATCCGCGAGACTGCGCTGGTGCACGAGATCGTCGGTCGCGAGGCGCAGCTGCGCGCGGTGGATCGTGCGCTCGAGGCGCCGGGCGACGCGCGCGGTCTCGCCGCGCTCGTGATCGAGGGCGAGGCGGGCATCGGCAAGTCGACGTTGTGGGCCGAGGCCGTTCGGCGCGCCCGGGACGGTGGCTGGGCGGTGATCTCGGCTCGCGCCGTCGCCGGCGAATCGCGGGTGACGCTGGCGACGCTCGGTGACCTGCTGGGTGCCGTCGACGAAGGCGTGTTCGCGACGCTGCCGGCCCCACAGGCCCGCGCCGTCGACGCCGCCCGCCTGCGCGCGGACGCTCCCGGCGGCACGGTCGAGGCGCGGACCCTGGGCGTCGCCCTGCGGTCGATCCTCGAACGGCTCGCGGCCGCCGGGCGCCTCGCCGTCGCGATCGACGACGTCCAGTGGGTCGACCCCGCGTCGGCCGCGGCCCTCGCCTTCGCGCTTCGCCGCCTCCCGGACGCGCCGATCCTGCTGCTCGTCGCGCGACGCACGTCGCTGCCGGTGCCGTTCAGCCTCGGAGACGTGATCCCGGACGGACGGCTGACGACCGTCGCCGTCGAGCCGCTCAGCGTCGGCGGGCTCCACGTCCTGCTCACGCTGCACGGCGGGCGGGCGCCGTCTCGGGCGACGCTGGTGCGGATCCACCGGGCGTCGGGCGGCAACCCGCTGTTCGCGCTCGAGATCGCGCGCGTCGTCGAGGCGGTGGGCGAGCCGCCGGCGGGCGAACCGCTGCCGGTCCCGGCGGACGTGCTCGAGATCCTGCGGCGGCGGCTCGGCGCGATGCCGCGGTCGACGCGCGACGTCCTGCTGGACCTCGCCGTCCTCGGGGCAGCGGATGCCGACCGCCTCGCGGCGGTGGAGGCGCGGGACGTCCGGCCCGATCTGGACGCGGCCGTCGCGGAGGAGCTCCTGCGGCTGGATGCCGGCGCCGTCGAGTTCGTCCACCCACTCTACGCGGCGGCGGCGCTCGCGGTCGCGTCGCCGGCCGAGCGCCGGTCCGCGCACGCACGCGCCGCGGCGACGGCCGCGACGATCGAGGAGGCCGCACGTCACCGGGCGATGGCGACCGAGGCCACGGACGCGTCGATCGCCGAGGCGCTCGAGGATGCCGCCGGCCAGGCGCGACGGCGTGGCGCACCGCTGGCCGCCGCAGAACTGCTCCGCCTGGCGATCGACCGGACGCCGCGCGAGGACACGGACGCGCGCGACCGCCGACGGCTCGCCCTGGCCGACGAGCTGAAGCGCCTGGGCGACGCCGCCGCCGCGATCGTGGAGCTCGAGGCCGTCGCCGCGAGCGACGCGACGCACCCGCACGTTCGCGCCCGCGCCCGCCTCGCGCTGGCGACGATCCATTACGAGACCGACGGGTCGACGGACGTCGCCGTCAAGCTCGCCACCGACGCGCTCGGTGATGCCGCGGGCGATCCGGGTCTCGAGGCGCACGCATGCGCGGTCCTCGCGTCGGTCGACTGGGACGACTTCCGGCGCCACGAGCGGATCGTGGCCGACGGCGAGCGGTTCCTCGAGCAGGCGGCGGTCCGGGATCCGCTCACCGAGCAACTCCTGCTCCTCGCGCGCTGCGGCGTCGACGTCGAAGCCGGTCAGCCGCTGGACCCGCGGATGGTCGAGCGCGCCCTCGAGCTCGAGCGAGTCGCGCCGCTGCCGGCCGTGTCGGACCGATTCAGCGCGTCGCTCGGGACGTGGATGAAGGTGCTCGACCGGTACGACGAAGCGCGGCCGTGGCTCGAGGCCACGCGGCTGGCGGCCATCGACGAGGGCGACGAGGGGTCGCTCCCCTACGCGCTCGCGCACCTGCCCGAGCTCGAGCTCTGGACCGGCGACTGGCCGCGTGCCGAGGCGCTCGCCCGCGAGCACCTCGAGATCGCGGATTCGGCGGGCCTCGCGTCGCAGCGCAATCAGGCCCTGTACAACCTCGCGCTCGTCCATGCGCACCAGGGCCGGTTCGACGAGGCGCGCGCCGAGATCGCGGAAGCCGCGGCGGCGTCCGAGGCGGCGAACGACGCCTGGATCCTGTCGGGCGTGCTGCCGATCCTCGGGTTCATCGAGCTCTCGCTGGGCAACGCCTCGGCGGCCGTCGCGCCGCTCGAGCGCGCGCGCGCGTTGCGCGACGGCCTCGGCGTCACGGCGCCCTGGCGTCCCGCCCCGGATCTCGTCGAGGCGCTCGTCGCGACCGGCGCCCTCCAACGGGCCACCGAGGTGCAGGACGAGCAGGAGCGCAGGCTCGCCCGCTACGACCGGCCGGCGATGCGGGCGTCAGCCGCGCGCTCGCGCGGGATCCTCCTCGCGGCAACCGGGCAGGTCGAGGAAGCGGGCGAGGTGCTGCGGCGATCGCTCGAAGCCGAGCGTGCGACACCGATCGCCTTCGACCGCGCGCGGGCGCTCCTGGCGCTCGGGCAGGTCCTGCGCCGGCTTCGCCAGCGGGGCGCGGCGCGCGACGCGTTCGCGGCGGCGCACGAGGCGTTCGATCGCCTGGGCGCCCCCGCCTGGTCGGAGCGCGCGCGGGCCGAGCTGGAGCGCACCGGGCTCCGCCGCGGGACCGGCGCCGACCTCACGGAGAGCGAGCGACGGGTCGCCGAGCTCGCCGCGTCTGGGATGACCAACCGCCAGGTGGCGGCCGCCCTGTTCATGAGCCCGAAGACGGTCGACGCGAATCTCGGCCGCGCCTACGCCAAGCTCGGGATCCGGTCGCGTGCGGAGCTCGGTGCGCGCCTCGGACGCCCCGAACCCGACGACGTCCGGTCACGCACGTGACCGCCGCCATAACCGTCGTACCGCCGGCGGACCGGCTACTCGGCGTCGACCCCGATCTCGTCCAGGAACAGCGCCCCGGATGCCGGCGCCCCGATAGCGAACCGGAGCATCCGGACGGACGACCGGTCGAAGTCCGCCGCCCCGTTGAATGACGCCACCGGGAGGACGAAGGTCTGGAGGTGCGCCTCGGCGTCGGCGGACACTCCCTGACCGAGCATCGCCAAGCCGGCGACCTCGCGGCTCTTCCACGGGTTCACCGGCATCGGGGGCATCACGCCGCCGACGGCGGACAGCCGGGACGCCGCGACGCGGCCGGCGGCGTCGACCAGCTCGACCCGCACGTCGGGCAGCGGCGCCGAGGGGTCGACCGCCGCCGTCGCGAGCGCGAATCGGACCGTCGCCCGGGGCTGCGCGAGGGTCGCCGCGGCCGCGCCCGGCACGTCGACGTGGACCGCCCCTCCCCCGTCCGGCCATGCCACCCTGGCGACGCGGTTGTCCTGGGTCACCCCGTCGCCGCGAGTCGCGAGGTCCTGGCGGAAGACCCGGGTCGAACCCTCGGCCGTCAGGCCGCCGCCGGTCGAGGCGGGGTCGAAGTCGGCCAGCATCGTCGTCGAGCCTTCGACCAGACGCGTCACGTACGCATCCGAGGGGAGCCAGTCGAGCCCCGCCGCCGGCACCCGGAACACCGCCCGGTAGCCGTCCCGACCGTGGAGGCTCGCCTCGAGGAACCCGGCGATCACGGTCCTTGCGACGTCCTGCTGCTCGTCGGGCGCGAGGAGCGACGCCTGGTCCAGCAGCCACTCCCCCTGGACGCCCGCGTCGCCGAGGTTCCAGATCGAGCTGAAGCGGCCGTGGTTCGCGCGCCGGATCCAGATGCCGGCCTTGAAGTCGTCGGTACCGGCGACGTCGGTGCGCGCGAGCTGGCGGATCGACGACCACCACGCCATGTCGGCATCGGCGCCGCCCTGGATCGTGAGGTAGTCGACGCCCTCGAGCCGGTTCGCCCCGTGCCCCGCACCCTCGATCTGGCCGTCGCACGGCGCGATGCCCACGACCGCCTTGATCGCGAGCCCCGTCGGGAACGGCTGGAGCTCGGGGTACGACGACGGATCCGCCGAGGCCATCGACGCCGCGACCGCCGCCGCTTCGCCGCCCCGACTGTGGCCGATGAGCGCCACTCGAGAGAGGTCGACGAGCCCGTGGAACGGCGACGCGGGGTCGGCGGTCCAGCCGCGCCACAGGTCCAGGTGCTGGAGCAGCACCCAGGCGCGGACCGCCATCTCGGCGCCGTGGAGGTCCCCGAACAGGTTGCCGTTCAGCATCGCCTCGTCGACCGAGGCGGTGATGAACCCGCGGCTCGCGAGGTGCTCGCCGAGATAGGCGTAGCCGGCCTCGGAGAAGTCGCCCATCGCGTGGTTGCCGTGGACGACGAGCACGAGCGGGAAGGGTCCTGGGCCGTCGGGATACCAGACGAGCGCGTTGAGCGGGAGCTGGTCGAGGCCGCTGCCGAGGAGCCAGCGGGCGTAGGCGTCGCCGGGGAACGGAATGGGGTCGACCGCCTTCGAGGCGTCGACGGTCCCCGTCCGGATCGGCGTCTCCGGGCCGAACGCGGGGCGATGCGGGTCGAGGCCGGAGCCGTAGCTCGTCGCCTTGACGGCGTACGGTCCGGGGAGGCCGGGATCCTCCAGGCCCGCGTCGATGGTCGCGACAGCGGGCGGTGGGGGCAGCGACCCGGGTCCGGGGCCGGGGAGTGCCGCCCAGGTGAGGCTCCCGGCGGTCAGCGCGAACGCGGTCATCGCGACCAGCCAGGCGGCCGCGAGGCGGACCGGTCGCTCGCGGGGGCCCGCGGTCGCGTGTGGCCACGCGGCGCGGGCGAGTCCGACGAGGCCGCCGACGACGGCAGCGACCAGGATCGCCGGCAGGTAGGCGTTGCTCGGGGCGAAGGCCGCCAATCCGGGGACGTTGAGGAGGGCGAGGACCCAGAGGCCGAGCGCGAGCGCGATGCCCGCGGACCGCCGCGGATGGGTGAGCCAGCGACCGAGGTCGACGACGAGGCGGTTCGACGGTTGCGGCACGAGGCGCCCGACGGCCAGCCCAAGGAGCCATCGGACGCCTCGCACCATCCCCCACGCCGCGAGGAACGTGATCCCCGCGACGCCTCCTCCGAGGAGCCGGTCGACCGTCGATCCCGCACCGAGGAACAGGCTGCTGCCACCGATGGCGCACGCCCCGAGCGCGGCGATGACGAACCCGAGGAGCGCCGCGGTCCACGTCGCCCGGAGGACCCGGACGACGGCGATCGGGATCCGCAGCCGGCGACCGAGCCCGGCACGCACCCGTGGCCCGGCCGCCGCCTGCGCGCTCCCCCCGACGACATCGGCGGTCGACACGCTCGCGATGGTGGTCCCGGAGCCGGCTCCCCGTCCCGTGCCGCTCGTCCCGAACGTCGGCGTTCGTCCGGCCCGATCGGCTCCTCGACGGGCGTCGCGGCGGTAAGTCGCGGCCAAGTCGCGCGCGCGATCCTGCGCGTGTGGATGACCTCGCCGTCGGTCGCTCGGTTCGCGTGATCCGGATCCGCAAGCGGCTGCGCCAGACGGACGTCGCGGGCGCCGCGAGCGTGTCCCGCCAGACCGTCTCCAGGATCAAGCTCGGCCAGCTCCACGGCGTTCCGCTCGGCACGCTCCGGCAGGTCTGTCAGGCGGTCGGTTTGCGCGTCAGCCTCCAGGTCCGGAGCGAGGGCGCCGAGTTGGATCGGCAGCTTGGTGCGCGGCACTCGGCGATGCACGAGGCGATGGCGCGACTGTTCGTCGGGATGCGCGGGTGGGCGACGCTCCCCGAGGTGACGTTCGCGATCTTCGGGGAGCGCGGCGCGATCGACATCCTCGCCTGGCACGCCGAGACGCGCAGCCTGCTCGTCATCGAGCTGAAGACCGAACTCGTCGACATGCAGGAGACGGTCGGCACGCTCGACCGCAAGGTGCGGCTCGCGGCGCAGATCGCCGCCGACCACGGCTGGAAGCCGCTCACGGTCTCGGCCTGGCTGGTGGTCGCCGAAGGGTCGACGAACCGGCGGCGCGTCGCGTCGCACTCGGCGATGCTGCGCTCCGCGTTGCCGGCAGACGGCCGGACGATGTCGGGCTGGCTCCGGGCACCCGCCGGACGCGTCATGGCCCTGTCGTTCCTGCCAGACGCCCGCCAGGAGGGCACGAAGTCTGGGTTCTCCGCCGTGAATCGCGTCGCCACGCGACGGGTCAGCACGGACGCGGAGCGATCGTCATCAGACGCCCGCTCCACGAGCACTGGATCGACTGGCCGACCGCGTACCTGACCGACCGCCCGCCATCCGGGCGTGTGACGACGGGACGACCGCTGGCGCCCACCCGATGGGCATCTGGAGACGGAACGCCCGCGCCGCGTGATGCGCGCCCAGGTCATGGGCGTTTGGCGGCGGCCGGACCGCCGGCAGGTCCGACCAGGGCGGCCGCAGGGTGCACCGGGGGCGCCGGCCGAGCGACCGGCAGAGTGACCGGCCGCGCGATGGTCCACAATCGAACGCCCGTTCGGTGGACAACCCCGCGGCGAGGGGTGGACGCCCGGCACGCAGCGAGTGGATATCCACCCCCGAACCGTGGACGAACCACCCCCGAGCGTGGACGACCGAACCGCCACGCTCATTTCGCCGCGCAACTACATGTTGTGGTGGACCCCACGAGCGGAACCCAAGATGTTGTGGTTTCGCCCTTGACGACCCCCACCCCGCGACGTACTGTTGTCAGGTCGCCCTACCGCCGGTCGACCCTCGGAACGAACCACGGAACGCGGTCCCAGGCGCCGCGCCGACAGCCCGAGACACGCCGGCAGCCAGCGACCCAGCGGACGGTCCCGTAGCTACGCCTCACGCCCCCGTCGCGTGACCCGGGACCCGGACCGCAGCCCTTATCGCCGCCGCGATGGCGACACCCCGCGCGCGTACGGAGCGGACGCGGGAGTCGGAGGAGAGGAAACGGACATGGCCCAGGCTCGCGAGGTTGTCCCGGTGATGGACGAGAAGGTGACCCCGAAGGCGAAGTCCCCGAAGGCGGGCGCGAAGGCGAGCGGGCAGGCCCGCAAGGGGCTCGGCGGGATCTACGGGGCGAGCTTCACCGGCGAGGGCACCCGCGGCCTGACGTTCGAGCGCCGCTGGACCCGCCCGGGCGTCCACCCCTACGACGAGATCACCTGGGAATACCGCACCGCGGGCATCAGCTCCGAGACCGGCAAGACCGTCTTCGAGCAGAAGGACGTCGAGGTCCCGAGCTTCTGGTCGCAG
>JAICUI010000035.1 GCA_025935925.1 Chloroflexota bacterium | reverse complement strand
GGCTCGGCGGCGATCGTCACGAGGACCCGCCCAAGCCCGAGCGGTGGCTCGGCGGCGACGAGGCGGATCGCTGGCTGCGGGACCAGGTGGGACAGTTCGCGCCGGGCGAGGCCGCGAACCCGGTGCTGGGCGGGGGTGGCGTCGGGCGCCGCTGGCGCGAACGGGACCCGAAGCGGTCGCCTGCCGCCGGCGTATTCCAGGAAGGATTAGCGCGAGCCGGACGACCGGCGACGGAGGAGCAGGCGCCTCGTTCGATGCTCGCTGCGAGCCCCGATATGCCTGTCGCGCATGAACGGGACGTCAAGACCGGTGAGCCGCGCCCCGGCGACCCGGCATCGGCTCCCGACAAGCCTTCTTGGCATACGGGCGAGGGAGCGGGCAGGCGCGATACGGGAACCTGGGACGGGGCCCCAGGCTCGAGACCGGCGACGCGGAGCGGCCCGCGCGGCAACGACGAGGGCGGCCCGGGCGACTCGACCGCGAGCGTCGCGTGGCTCCGCGCGGGACGAGGAACCGGGTACGGGACGACGGGCCACGGGACCGAGGGCTGGGCGCCGTACCGGGAGATCGCGCGGCAGGTGGACCCCGAGACGGGTGTCCTCATCCCCGATGACCGCCGCTACGACCCGCGGCAGCTCCGCCGCATCGACGAAGCCTCCGACCGATGGCTCGCCGGCGCGTCGCCTCGGTCTTCGGACGCTCCCTACGCCGTCGGCGGTCCGCCGATCTTCGATCGGCGCATCGATCAATTGACGCCGGACGACGGCGGCGGTCCGGGTGACGAGAGCGCCGCGGCCAGGCGGTGGGCCCGCGAGGACGCCCGCGCGCGTGCCGAGCCCCACAGCTCCGTCGCGCGGATCGAGCCCGAGCCACCGCCCGCCACGCGCCCGGGCTCGGTGGCCCACCTGTCCGACTGGGAGCGCTGGCTGGAGCTGTGCGCGCGCATCGACGGCTTCCCCCGCCATCTGTCGATCCACTCGGGCGGCATGCTCGTGACGGCCGCCCCGCTCATCGACATCGCCCCCATCGAGCGCGCCACGATGAAGGACCGCGTCGTCGTCCAGTTCGACAAGCGCGACGTCGAGACGATGAAGCTGATCAAGCTCGACCTGCTCGGGCTGGGGATGCTCGCCGCGATCGACGAGTGCGTCCAGCTCATCGAGCACGACTGCGCGGTCTGCCTCGACCTCGACCGGATCCCCGAGGAGATCCCCGAGGTGTTCGAGATGCTCCAGGCGGCCGACACGGTCGGCGTGTTCCAGGTGGAGAGCCGTGCCCAGATGCAGACGCTGCCGAAGTCGCGGCCGCAGAGCCTCGACGACCTCGTGGTCGAGGTGGCGATCATCCGGCCGGGCCCGATCCAGGGGAACGCGGTCCACCCGTACCTGCGCCGCAAGCAGGGGCTGGAGCCGGTGACGTACCTGCATCCCAGCCTCGAGCCGATCCTCCACGACACCCTCGGCGTGATCCTGTACCAGGAGCAGGTGATGAAGATCGCGATCGACGTCGCGGGCTTCACCCCGGCCGCCTCGGACGGGTTCCGGCGGGCGATGGGGACGTGGCGCTCGACGCGCGAGATGGAGAAGCTCCACGCGCAGTTCGTCGACGGCTGCGTCGGGCGGTCCGGGATGGCCCGCGAGGACGCGGAGGAGCTGTTCCGCCGGTGCGCCGCGTTCGCGTCGTTCGGCTTCGCCAAGAGTCACGCCGCGGCGTTCGCGAGGACGGCGTACGAGTCGAGCTTCCTCAAGCTGTTCTATCCGGCGCAGTTCACGGTCGGCCTGATCAACGCCCAGCCGATGGGCTTCTACCCGGTCGAGGTGCTGGTCAACGACGCGAAGCGCCACGGCGTCGCGGTCCTGCCGGTGGACATCAATCGCAGCGCGTACAAGACCACGACCGAGTGGGTCGGCCGGCCGGGCTGGGCGCTCGCGGGTGCCGATGGCGACGACGGTTCGCACGATGCCGACGACGGAGAGCCGCTTCCGGAGGGCTGCGGCATCGACCGCCGGCCCACGCCCGTCCGGTCGCCCGCGTGCATCCTCCCGCGCGCGTCCGAGCGCGAGCGCCGGGCCGCCGAGACGATGACCGGTTGGGGGATCCGGCTGGGACTCCACCTCGTGAAGGGGATCGGCGAGGAGCAGGAGGCGCACCTGGACGAGGAGCTCGGGCGCGGGCCGTACACCTCGCTCGCCGACGTCGTCGAACGGACGGGGCTCGCGGAGGAGGTGGTCGAGCGGCTGATCCGGGTGGGGGCGCTGGACTCGCTCGGACGGCGGCGCCGGGAGCTGCTGTGGCAGCTGCGCGAGGTGGCCGGGGCGTCGAAGGGGCGGGTCGGCGGCAAGGCGAGGTCGACGAAGGGGATCACGCGCGCCGCGGGCCGGCCGATGGACCTCCGACTTCCGGCGACCGAGGCGCCGTCGCTCCCGCCGCTCACCGAGCCGGAGCGGCTCGGCGACGCCTACGCGGTGGTGGGGCTCGACGCGCGGCGCCAGGCGGTGTCGCTGTTCCGCGGCGCGCTCGACCGGCTGGGTGCGGTGCCGAATGCGGCGCTGAACGGGTTGCGGCCCGGGTCGGTCCGCATCGGCGGCCTCGTCGTCACGCGGCAGCATCCGATGACCGCGCGCGGGACGGTGTTCCTGGCGCTCGAGGACGAGACCGGGATGGTCAACGTCACGCTCTGGCCCGACACGTGGCAGCGGCTGCGGTCGGTCGTCCGGCGGCACGCGCTGCTGCTGGTCGACGGCGACCTCCAGCGCGAGGGCGAGGTCGTGAACGTCATCGCCCGGTCGGTGCGGCCGCTCGTGGAGGCGGCATCCGGGGTCGGCGGTCCCGCGTCGCCGTCCGGCGTCAGGCAGCTGGGCCAGGCCGGCATGCGCCGGCTCGGCTGAGGTCAGATCGCGGCGGCCGCATGGGCGGGCCGCTCGAGACGGGCGGTCAGCCGACCCTGGCGATCAGCGGCGGGCGGGCTTCATGTCGCCGCGGCCCTGCGGCTTCTTCTGCGGCGCCTGCTGGTTCCGGTTCCGGTTCGGGTTCGCGAGCTCGAGGAACCGGCGGTACCACGCGGCGACCGAGGCGAACAGCGCGGCGCCCACCGGCGAGATCGCGGCGGCGTTGACCACGGCGGCGGTCACCGGCTGGCCGCCCGTGAGCAGCGATCCGGCCGGCGTCTGGAGCACCGCGATGTAGCACGCCGTCGCGACGATCCCGAACGCCAGCCCGCCGAGCCAGCTCGCACGCTTGGAGGTGAACCCGATGAGGAACCCGCCGGCGGCGGGCGGCGGCGAGACGAACAGGCTGAAGGCGAGATACGAGATGTTCGAGACCGTGCCCAGCTGCTTGCCGGCGTACGGATCGGCGGCGCTCCAGTCGATCGACTTGGCGAGCTCGTTGGTGGACGCGACGAACACGATCGAGCTCAGGATCGCGACGCCCATCGCGGCCAGCACGCCCCAATGGCTGAGCACTCGCGGCGCGGCTCGGAGGTCGCCGCGCAGGTCCAGGGGGCGCATCGCGCCCCGGAAGGCGCCCGTGATCGACGGACGCTGCGGCTGCGGTGCGGCGGTGGGCTTCGCGCCCTTCGTGGCGGCGCCCGCCGTCCCGGTGCCGGTGCCCGCCTCGGACTCGGTCTCCGCGGTCGCGAGCGAGGTCTCCGCGCGGTAGCGGCGACGGGCCTCGGTGCGATCGGTGCGCTTGGCGCGAGCCACGGGTGCCTCCTGCGGGACGGGATCCGCGCGCTGACGAGCCGCGGCCGGTGCATGGTACCGGCTCGCCGTCCGCGGGGCGTTGAGTCGCGGATAAGCGGCCGCCGTTAGTGTCCGCATCGCCCGACCCCGCCGTCGACTCCCGCCAGGAGGTCCTCGATGGCGCGTGCCCGGCTGGCGGCGTATGCCGCGTTCCTCGTCGTCCTGCTGCTCGGCGCAGCGGCATCGCCACCGCCGGCGCGACCCCTGGCGCTCGGTGCCGCAGCCGCGGTGACCTGGCCGCCGTCCGCGGGGCTCGTCGTGGGCGAGGTGGTCACGGGCGGCGCGTCGGCGTCGGACGAGTACGTCGAGCTCGCGAATGCCGGCTCGGCATCGGTCGACCTCGCGGGCCTCGAGGTCGCGTATGTCACGAGCTCGGGCGCGACCGTGACGAGGAAGGCCTCGTGGACGACGACACGGAACGTCGAGCCCGGACAGCACGTGCTCATCGCGAACACCGCGGGGATCTTCGCGGCCGCCGCCGACGCGACGTACTCGGGTGGAATCGCTGCGACGGGCGGCGCGCTGGTGCTCCGGCCGACGGGCGGAACGCCGATCGATGCTGTCGGGTGGGGCGATGCGGTCAACGCGTTCGTCGAGGGGAGTGCCGCGCCGGCGCCGGCGGCCGGGCAGTCGATCGAGCGGCGGCCGGGTGGACCCGTCGGGAACTCGGTCGACACGAACGACAACGCGAGCGACTTCGTGCCGAACGCGGCGCCGGTCCCGCAGGCGCTCGGCACCCGAACGGACCCGACGCCAACGCCGACGGTTGCGCCGACGCCCACGGTCGCGCCAACCGCGACACCGAGTTCTGCGCCGACGGCGACGCCGGCTCCATCGCCGACGCCGAGCGCGACCGCGACGCCGGCCGCCACCGCGACCCCGTCGCCGACTGCGAGCGCGACCGCGACGCCGAGCCCCACGCCGACGGCGACGCCGGCTCCGTCGCCGATCCCCACGCCGTCGCCGACCCCTACCCCCACGCCGTCGCCGACCCCTACCCCGACGCCGACGCTCACTCCGACCGCGACGCCGAGTCCCGCGCCGACCGCGACGCCGAGTCCCGCGCCGACCGCGACACCCACGGCGTCGCCGACCCCGACCCCGACCGTCGCGCCGACTCCGACGCCGACCCCGGTCGCGACGCCGACCGTGTCGCCGACCCCGACGCCCGTTGCCGTTACGCCGATCGCGGACGCCCTCACGCTTCGCGACGACACCGCGCTCACCATCGAGGGCACCCTGACCACGGACCTCGGCGCGCTCGAGTCGGCGAGAACGGGCTTCGTCCAGGACCCGACCGCCGGGATCGCGCTGTACCTCGACGCCGCGCTCGTCCAGCCGATCCCGGCGGGCTCGATCGTGCGCGTGCCCGGTGTCCTCGACAGCAGGTTCTCGCTCCGCGTGCTTCGCGTCGCGGGAGCGGCGGTGCAGGTCCTCGGCGCCGGGTCGCTGCCGGACCCGATGGCGATCGGCACGGGTGACGCCGGCGAGGCCGTCGAAGGGCTGCGGGTCACCATCTCCGGCGTCGTGACCGAAGCGCCGACGAGCCTGAGCGACGGCTTGGGTCTCATGCTCGACGACGGCAGCGGCGCCGTGCGCGTCATCGCGAGCGACGCGGCCCTCGCGGGTCAGGCCGTCGGCACGGGGTCGACCGTCACCGCGATCGGCCCGCTCGGCCAGCGCGACAGCTCCGGGACCGGCCTCGAGGGGTATCGCCTCCACGCGACGCTCGCCGGCGAGCTCACGGTCCAGCCTGCAGCGACGCCGCCGCCCTCGCCGACGCCGACGCCCCCGCCGACCGGGACGCCGGGACCGACACCGACGGGGACGCCCGGACCGACACCGACCGGGACGCCCGGACCGACGCCGACGCCGACGCCCGCCCCCACGTCCACGCCGGTGCCGACCGCGACGCCGGCTCCGACCCAAACGCCGCTCAGCGTCGCGGCGGCGCGCCGCGTGCCCGAAGGTGGGCCGGCCGTCGTGCGCGGGGTCGTCATCGCCGAGGCCGGCCGCCTCGGAACGCCGCCGCTGATGGCGATCGCCGACTCGACGGGCGGCATCCCGGTGAAGCTGGCGGAAGGCCAGGCCGGACCGCCGCGCGGCACGCTCGTCGAGGCCCACGGGGCCATCGCGGCGCCGTACGGCCAGACGGAGCTGCGCCTCGTCGACGGCGGGCTCACGCTCCTCGGCACGGGCACGCCACCGGCACCGCTGACGCTCGACGCCGGAGCGGCCGGCGAGACGACCGAAGGACGGCTCGCGACGATCGTGGGCACGATCTCGACCAGCGCCACGAAGGCGACGAGCGGCGACCTCGCGTTCGTCATCGAGGGACGCGACGGCGCCCCGCTCCGGGTCCAGGCCGACGGTTCGGCCGGACTCGACGCGTCCACGCTTCGCAAGGGCGCCGCGGTCACCGTGACCGGGATCGTCGGTCAGCGCGCGAGCCGCAAGGGCGCGCTCGACGGTTATCGCCTCTGGGTCCGCGACCGCGCCGATGTCGTCGTCCGCGCCGGCGCGACCCCGGCGCCGACCGCGACGTCGTCCCCGAAGCCGAGCGCCCCGTCCGTGCCGAAGCTGTCGATCGCGGCCGCGCGGCTGCGCGACGGCACGCGGGTGACGATCGAGGGCGTCGTGACCGTCGATCGGACGCTGCTCGACACGTCGGGCCGGCGGGCCGTCGTCGAGGACGCGAGCGGCGCGATCGAGCTCTACCTCGTCGAGCCGGACGCCGCGATCGGATCCGGCATCCGCGTCCGCGCGACGGGCACGGTCGGCCGTGCGTGGAACTCGCCGCGGCTGCGCGTCGATGCGCTCCGGACCCTCGGGCGCGCGACGCCGGAGGCTCGCACCCTGCAGGCGGCGCCGACGGCGGCCAACGAGTGGCGCCTCGTCCGGGTGCGCGGAACGGTCGCCGACCTGCACAGGAATGGTGACGAGTGGACCGCCGAGCTCCAGCTCGGGTCCGCCAGGGTGCCGCTGAAGGGCCTCGCCGGCAGCGGGATCCCCTCGACGGCGCTCGTCGAAGGCCGGGCGGCGACCGTGACCGGCATCGTCAAGCGGCCATACCCGACGGCGACCGACCAGCGGTTCGCGATCGTTCCGCGACGCCCGTCGGACATCGTGCTGGGCGCGCCATCTGGCAGCGGGTCGCCGGCCGCGACCGGGACGAGCGTCGGCGTCACCTCCGCCGCCGGCAGCGCTGGCCCCGGCGCGCCCGGGGCCGGTCAGGCGGGAATGGCATCGGACGTCGCGCTCGCCGACCTCACCGGGCATGTCGGGGCGGTCGTCCGCGTGGGCGGGCTCGTGAGCGCGGTCGACGGCACGAACGTCGTGCTCGACGACGGAACGGCGTCCGCGGTGCTCGTCCTTGACGGCGAGGCCGCTGATCTCGCGGCGCTCCTCGCCCCGGGCGACGCCGTGAACGCGACGGCGACCGTCGAGCGCCGGGAGGCCGACCTCGTCCTGGTCGTGACGGACCCGGCGGCGGTTGCGCTGCTCGGCGATCTCGGCGCATCGGACGAGGCGTCGGCGCCGTCCGGCACGCTCGCCGGTGACCTGCCGAACGGCAGCCCGGCGCTGGACACCATGTCCGACGTGGACAAGGTGTCGGCGACGGGGCCGAGCCGGGAGCCGCTCGTCGCGGGGCTCCTGGGCGCCCTCGTCGCCGTGGGTCTCGGCGGTGCCGCAGCGGCGCGCCGCGCGATCGTCGCCCGGCGCGTGTCTCGGGCCCGGATCCAGGCCCGGATCGACGCCTTCGCGGGAACGACGACCTCGCCAGGAGACGCTGCGACGGCGCCTTGACGGCGCTCCACGACGTCGACCGAGGCCCGTGCACGGCCCGAGCGTGGCGCACGCTCGGGCCGTGCGTGCGCGAGCTGGCTTGACGCTCGCAGAATCACGCCCCTATCCTCGGGCGAGCCTCACGCTCATACGAGCGTGGGCAAGAGGGAGCGAGGGCACTTGCCAAACGCGGACACACGCGTCGCGGTCCCCGCCGGCGAGCGGCAGTACCACATCGGGCTCGGTCCGGGTGAGCTGGCCGACTACATCCTCCTCCCCGGCGACCAGGATCGCGTCGAGCGAGTCGCGTCGCGCTTCGACTCCGTCGAACGGACCCACCGTCACCGTGAGTTCGCCAGCGCCACCGGCCTGTATCGCGGTCAACGCGTGTCGTGCGTGTCCACCGGGATCGGCACCGACAACGTCGAGATCGTGATCGCGGAGATTCTGGCGCTCGTCGAGCGACCCACCCTGATCCGCATCGGATCGTGCGGGGCGCTCCAGCCGGGCATCGAGCTCGGCGACCTCGTGATCTCGACGGGCTCCGTCCGCCTCGAGACCACGACCAACTGGTTCGTCCACGAGGGCTACCCGGCCGTCGCGGACCATGAGGCGGTGCTCGCCCTGATCGAGGCCGCCGCGGGGCTCGGATACCGGCACCACCTCGGGATCACGGCCACCGCGCCGGGGTTCTACGGCGCGCAGGCACGCCCGATCCCGCAGCTCCCCATCCGCTACCCTGACCTGGCTGACGAGCTCACACGGCAAGGCGTCCTGAACTTCGAGATGGAAGCCTCCGCGGTCCTCGTGCTGGGAGGGCTCGGCGGCGCTCGGGCCGGCGTCGTGTGCGCGGTGTACGCGAACCGTCGGACCGGCGAATTCGTCGAGGGAGAACAACAGGCTCGGGCGGAGGCCGCCGCGATCGATACGGGGCTCGAGAGCCTCACGATCCTCGCGGAGCTCGACCGCCAGAAGTCCAAGGCCGGGGCGGCGCATTGGCGCCCGTCGCTCTGGTCCCCGTCATGAGCGCCAGGACCAGGCCCATCCGCGGACACGGGACGAGTGATCCCGTGACACGGCTTGCGCGAGGAGGATGCAGATCATGGCCCAGGCCTACTGCGTGAAGGACAAGCAAAAGGTCGAGGTCCAGAACGCCCAGCAGATCACGATGAAGAACGGCAAGCCGGCAGTCCAGGGCACGTGCCCGCTCTGCGGCGGCAAGGTCTTCCGGATCGGCGGCTGACCTCACCACGACAGATCCAGTCGAGCCCCCGCCGGCGACCGCCGACGGGGGCTCGATGGTGTCCGGGCAGATGCCATCGGCCCGTCGCGGACGGGCCGTTCGGCAACCGGACCGCAACCCACCCCCTGCTACGATCGTTGCGAACGCGCGCCCGCCCGAGGGCGCCCGGAAGGACGACCGCCCGCGAGGCGCCCGTCCAGGCCCCAAGAGGAGTCCCCCGTGACCGTTCGCGTCGGCATCAACGGCTTCGGCCGCATCGGCCGCCAGTCCCTGAAGGCCCTGATCGAGCGGGCCCCCGACGTCCAGGTGGTCGCCGTCAACGACCTCGTCGACGTCGAGACGAACGCCCTGCTGTTCAAGCACGACTCGACCTACGGCGCCTACAAGGGCGACGTGAGCCACACGGACGACGCGATCGTCGTCGACGGCCGCGAGATCAAGGTGCTCCAGATCAAGGACCCGGCGCAGCTGCCGTGGCGCGACCTCGGCGTCGACATCGTCATCGAGTCGACCGGGATCTTCACCGACGCGACCAAGGCCGCCGCGCACCGCGACGCCGGCGCGAGGAAGGTCATCATCTCGGCGCCCGCGAAGAACGAGGACATCACGATCGTCCTCGGCGTCAACGAGGAGCGCTACGACCCCGAGCAGCACAACATCATCAGCAACGCGAGCTGCACGACGAACTGCCTCGCGCCGGCCGCGAAGGTCGTCCACGACCGCTGGACGATCCGGCGCGGCCTGATGAACACGATCCACAGCTACACGAACGACCAGCGGATCCTCGACGTCGCCCACAAGGACCCGCGCCGCGCGCGGTCGGCCGGCCTCAACATCATCCCGACGTCGACCGGCGCCGCGAAGGCCCTGGCGCTCGTGATGCCGGACCTCAAGGGCAAGTTCGACGGCTTCTCGCTGCGCGTGCCGACGCCGACCGTGTCCGTCGTGGACTTCACCGCCGAGCTCGAGAAGGACGTCAGCCTCGACGAGCTCAACCAGGCGTTCCGCGACGAGGCCGCCAACGGCCTGAAGGGGATCCTCGGGGCGAGCGACGAGCCGCTCGTCTCCACCGATTTCCGCGGCGACTCGCGGTCGTCGATCGTCGACCTGCCGTCGAACATGGTCCTGGGCGGGAACTTCGTGAAGGTCATCGCCTGGTACGACAACGAATGGGGCTACAGCTGCCGCGTCGCCGACCTCACGTCGTTCGTCGCGCAGCGGCTGCCGGCGGCCGCGACGGCCTGAGCGCACCGCGCCCCGGAAGGAACCGAACATGGACAAGCTCACCGTCCGGGACCTGGACGCCGCGGGCAAGCGCGTCTTCGTGCGCGTCGACTTCAACGTCCCGTTGCAGGATGGCAAGGTCACCGACGACTCGCGCATCCGCGCCGCCCTGCCCACCATTCGCCATCTCCAGGCGCAGGGCGCGAGGGTGATCCTCGCGAGCCACCTCGGCCGGCCCGACGGCAAGGTCAGCGACAGCCTGCGGCTTCGACCGGTCGGCGCGCGCCTCAGTCAGCTGCTCGGCCGGACGATCCCCGTCACCGGCGACGCGCTGGGCGTCGGCACGCAGGACGCGATCAACCGCCTCAGGAACGGCGAGATGCTGCTCCTCGAGAACCTGCGCTTCCACGCCGAGGAGGAGAAGAACGACCCCGAGTTCGCGAAGGCGCTCGCCGCCTACGCCGACGTCTACGTCAACGACGCGTTCGGGACCGCGCACCGTGCCCACGCCTCGACGGTCGGCATCGCGAAGCTCCTGCCGTCGTACGCCGGGCTGCTCATGGAGAAGGAGATCGAGCACCTCTCGATGCTCCTGGAGCACCCCGGCCGACCGTTCGCCGCGATCATCGGCGGCGCCAAGGTCAGCGACAAGATCAAGGTCCTCAAGAACCTGCTGGACAAGGTCGACGTGATGGTCATCGGCGGCGGGATGGCGAACACGTTCCTGCTCGCCCAAGGCAAGCCCGTCGGGAAGAGCCTGGCGGAGCCGGATCGGGTCGAGGACGCCCGGGCGATCCTCGCGGCGGCCGAGGAGAAGGGCGTCCGCATCGTCCTCCCGGTCGACGTCGTCGTGGCCAAGGAGGTCACGCGCGGAACCGAGTACAAGACGATCCCCGCGGAGAAGGTCCCGGCAAGCTGGCACATCGTCGACCTCGGCAAGCAGACCCTCGCGAACATCGAGGAGGCGCTCGCCGACGTCCAGACGGTGCTCTGGAACGGGCCGCTGGGCGTGTTCGAGATCCCCTCGTTCAGCCATGGCACCAAGGCGATCGCCCGGTTCCTCGCCGCGAAGGCCGAGCAGGGGACGAAGGTCGTGGTGGGCGGCGGCGACAGCGTCGCGGCGATCACCCACCAGGGGCTCGCCGACAAGATGACCCACATCAGCACGGGCGGCGGCGCCTCGCTCGAGTTCCTCGAGGGTCGTGAGCTCCCCGGAATCACGGTCCTCCGGGACCGGACCACCGAGGGGACGAAGTGAGCGACACGACCATCGCCTGGGTCGATGCCCGGGAGATCCTGGACTCCCGGGGCAACCCGACGATCGAGGTCGACGTCGTCACCGAGGACGGGTCGCTCGGGCGGGCCGCGGTGCCCTCGGGCGCGTCGACCGGTGCGCACGAGGCGGTCGAGCTCCGGGACGGCGACAAGGCACGCTACGGCGGGAAGGGCGTCCTGACCGCGGTCGCGAACGTGACCGAGCGCATCGGACCGTCGCTGCTCGGCTTCGACGCCGGCGACCAGGCGGGCATCGACGACGTCCTGCTGGAGCTCGACGGCACGCCGAACAAGGCGGAGCTCGGTGCGAACGCGATCCTCGGCGTCTCGCTCGCCTGCGCGCACGCGGCCGCGTCGTCGCACGAGGTGCCGCTGTACCGCTGGCTCGGCGGCGCCGGCGCCCGGATCCTGCCCGTCCCGATGTTCAACATCCTGAACGGTGGCAAGCACGCCCAGGACTCCACGGACTTCCAGGAGTTCATGGTGATGCCGGTGGGTATCGACTCGTTTCCCGAGGCGCTCCGCGCCGGTGCGGAGGTGTTCGCCGCGCTGCGCAAGCTGCTCCATGACGACGGCTTCGCCACGGGCCAGGGCGACGAGGGCGGCTTCGCGCCGTCGCTCGCCTCGAACCAGGCGGCGATCGAGGTGGTCGTCAAGGCGATCGAGAAGGCCGGGTACAAGCCGGGTGACGAGGTCGCGATCGCGCTCGACCCCGCGATCACCGAGCTCGTCGAGGAGGGCTCCGGCGTCGGCGGCGCACCGACCCGCTACGTCCTCGCCAAGGAAGGGCGCACGCTGGAATCGGGCGAGGTCGTCGACCTCTGGGTCGACTGGTGTGCCCGGTACCCGATCGTATCCCTCGAGGACGGCATCGCCGAGGACGACTGGGAGGGCTGGCGCCTGCTGACCGAGCGCCTCGGGACCCGGGTCCAGCTCGTGGGCGACGACCTGCTCGTCACGAACACCGAGCGCATCCGCCGCGCGATCGGGGAGAAGGCCGCCAACGCCGTCCTCATCAAGCTCAACCAGATCGGGACCCTGACCGAGACGATCGATGCGATCGAGCTCGCGCGGCGGGCGGGCTGGGCGTCGATCGTGTCGCACCGCTCCGGCGAGACCGAGGACACGACGATCAGCGACCTCGTCGTCGCGATGGGGACGGGCCAGATCAAGACGGGCGCCCCCTCCCGTTCCGAACGGGTCGCCAAGTACAACCGCTTGCTGCGCATCGCCGACGAGCTGGGCGACGATGCCCGCTACCTGGGGCGCGCCGCGCTGTCGGGTGCCGCCGGGCGCGGGGAGCTCTGATCGCGTCGTGACGCGGTTCATCGACCGGGGCGCCATCACCGCGAGCTGGGTCGGCGTCGGCATGGCCGTCACGATCGCGGGCTCGTTCCTGCTGATCATCCCGATCGAGCCCGTCTACTGGTACCTCGCCCTCCCGGCGGGGCTGCTGATCGGCTACTACGCCAACGCGCGGTCGCAGCGTGCCGGCGGCCCGTGGCTCCGGATCGTCGCGAACGCGCTGTTCGCGGGCGTCGTCACCGGGCTGACCTTCGCGATCCTGCTGCTCGCCGTGAAGGGCCTGTTCTTCGTCGCCGACGACGGCTACCGGGACGCGTCGCTCGGCGGCCGCCTGACGTGCCAGCCGGGCGCCGCGTGCGTGTACGAGCGGTACCTCGCGGCCGGCCAGGGCCCCGCGTTCGAGGCGCACGGCATCACGGACGTCGACAGCTTCACGAGCTTCTACTGGAACCAGCAGCTGTCCACGGCGGGACTGCTGTTCGCGCTGACCACCGCGGGCGCGCTGATCGGCGGCGTCACGTTCGGGTTCACGAACCGCCGGCGAGCGGCCGCGTCGGCCGCCCCGGAGATGCCCGCCGCGCCGCGGGTCTGACCGCCGGGAATCGAAACGCCCCGGCCGATGACCGGGGCGTCGCTGCGCAAGGCGCCGAGGGTTACTCGGCCTTCTTCGCTCGGGTCGACTTTGCGGGCGCCTTCGCGGCGGTCTTCGTCGTCGCGGCCTTGGCGGCGGGCTTCGCCGTGGCCGTCTTCGCCGTCGACGCCTTGGCGGTCGTCTTCGGCGCGGCCTTGGCGGTCGTCTTCGCCGCCGACGCCTTCGCGGCCGGCTTCGACGCCGGTGCCTTCGGCGCGGCGGCCTCGGCGGCGGGAGCGGTCGCCGGCGCGTGGGTCCCCTCGGCGCGCGTGGTCCGCGTGAGGGCGGCACGCGCCTTCCCGGCGGCGGTCTGAGCGCCCTTGGCCTTGACGGCCTTGCCGGCGGCGATGCGGGCCTTCGCGGCCTTGGCCGCAGCCGCCTTGCCGGTGGTCTTGGTGACGTGGCCGGTGCCCGTCGCGGCGGTTCCGCCGAGCGCGGCGTTGACCTTGCGCACGAGGCGGCTCTTGCGGCGCGCCGCGGCGTTCGCGTGGATGGCGCCGGTCTTCGCGGCGCGGTCCAGGGCCGAGATCGCCTCGCTCAGCGCGACGACGTTCGCGTCGGCGTTGTCGGACTGGGTGGTGCTGACCATGACGGCCTTGGCAACGAGGGTCTTCGCCGCAGTCCGCCGGGGCTGGAGGATCGCTCGCCGGCGCTCAGCCTGGCGGACGCGCTTCAGCCCGGACGGGTTGCGAGCGCCCTGCCATTTCCGGGGCGTTCTAGCCAAGGTGGCTGATCTCCGTTCGAGTACGAGAGGTGACGTGTGGGGACGCGCGCGAGCAGCCGCCCGCAGGCGCGACGACGGATGGTAGCAGAGGGCCCGACGATTCCACCAGCGCGCCGCTGCGGTGCGGCACGCGCGGCTCAGCCGTCCGGGCGGACCCTGCGGGCGCGGTATCGCCGGATGAGCGCGGCCGTGGAGCTGTCGTGCTGCGGCGCGAGGTCCTCCTCGGCCGCGGCGAGCTCGCCCGCGATCCGGGTCGCCAGCACCTTGCCGAGCTCCACACCCCACTGGTCGAAGGAGTCGATGCCCCAGATCGTTCCCTGCACGAACACCTTGTGCTCGTACAGGGCGACCAGCGAGCCGAGGCTGCGCGGCGTGAGCTTGTCGCCGAGGATCACGGAGCTCGGCCGGTTGCCCTCGAACACGCGCGCGTTCACCTGCGGCTCGGGGACGCCGGCGGCCACGACCTCGTCGCGCGTCTTGCCGAACGCGAACGCCTCGGCCTGCGCGAACAGGTTCGCCATCAGCAGGTCGTGGTGGTCGCCGACCTCGGTCGTCGGGTTCACGAAGCCGATCAGGTCCATCGGGACGATGTGCGTCCCCTGGTGGAGCAGCTGGTAGTAGGCGTGCTGGCCGTTGGTGCCCGCGGTGCCCCAGACGATCGCGCCCGTGTGGTAGTCGACGCGCGTGCCGTCGAGCCGGACCGACTTGCCGTTCGACTCCATCTCGAGCTGCTGGAGGTACGCCGGGAAGCGGCTCAGCTCCTGGCTGTAGGGCAGGACGGCGTGGGTCTCGAACCCGAACGCGTCGCCGTACCAGATCCCGAGCAGCCCCATGAGGACGGGGAGATTGCGATCCATCGGCGTCGACAGGAAGTGCTCGTCCATGGCGCGGAAGCCGGCGAGCATGTCGCGGAAGTCGTCGGGGCCGATGGCGATCATCAGGGACAGGCCGATCGCCGAGTCCATCGAGTACCGGCCGCCGACCCAGTCCCAGAAGCCGAACATGTTCGCCGTGTCGATGCCGAACTCGGCCACCTTCTCGGCGTTCGTGCTGACCGCGACGAAGTGGCGCGCGACGGCAGCGTCGTCGCCCAGCTGCGAGACCAGCCAGTCGCGGGCCGTGCGCGCGTTGGTGAGCGTCTCGAGCGTCGTGAACGTCTTGGAGCTCACGATGACGAGGGTCTCGGCGGGGTCGAGGTCGAGGGTCGCGTCGCGGATGTCGGTGCCGTCGACGTTGGACACGAACCGGAAGCGCATCGACCGCTCGGCGTAGTGCTTCAGCGCCTCCGTCGCCATCGCGGGCCCGAGGTCGGAGCCCCCGATGCCGATGTTGATCACGTTCTTGATCGGCTTGCCCGTGAAGCCCTTCCACTCGCCGAGCCGGACCTTGAGCGCGAAGGCCGCCATCCGGTCGATGACCTCGTGGACCTCGCGAATGATGTCGACCCCGTCGACCTCGAGCTCATCGTCCTGCGGCGCGCGGAGCGCCGTATGGAGGACGGCCCGATCCTCGGTCACGTTGATGTGCGCGCCGCGGAACATCGCCTCGCGGCGCTCCTCGACCTTCGCCGCGCGCGCGACCGCGAGGAGCAGCCGGAGCGTCTCGTCCGTGACGCGGTGCTTGCTGTAGTCGAGGAACAGGCCCGCGCCGTCGGCGTTCATCCGGCTCGCACGCTCGGGGTCGCTGTCGAACAGCTCGCGAAGCGTGGTGTCCTTGACCTTGCGGTGGTGGGCCAGGAGCGCCTTCCACTCCGGCGTGGTGTCGATCGGCGTCGTCGTGTCGCTCCGGGTGGTCGTCGTCTCGTTCGCGCGCATGCGTTGATCGTAGACCCGGCGTCGTGCGCTACTCCGGGTCTGCCCTCGTCCATCCGTCACGGCCGAGCACCTCGAGCTCGCCGGTCGCGATCGCGAACCGCGCGCCGGCCACCTCGATGGTGCCGTCGGCGAGGCGCTCCGCGATCCACGGGTACGTGGCGAGGTTGGCGACCGACCGCTCGACCGTGAGCAGCTCGACCCGCAGCTGCAGCTCCGGTGACGGCGGCTCGCCGGGAGTCGTGCGGGCGTCGGCCGCGATGGCGGCGATCGTCCGGATCCACGGCCCGACGAACTCTGACGTGGGAGGGCCGACGCTGGGGTCGATGGCGGCGCGGACGCCGCCGCATCCGCCGTGGCCCATCACGACGATCGACTCGATCGGCAGCGCCCGGATGGCGTACTCGAGCGCGGCGGCCGTCGAGCGCGCGCCGGTGTCCGGGTCGTAGGGCGGCACCCAGGCCGCGATGTTCCGCACGACGAACAGGTCGCCCGGCGCGGCGTCGAACACCTGCTCCGGCGCGGACCGGGAGTCGGAACAGGCGATGAGCATCGCCGCCGGCCGCTGGCCGTGCTCCGCGAGGGCCCGATAGCGCTCGCGGTCCTCGGAGAACCGGCCCGCGTGGAACCGCCGATAGCCCGCGAGGAGCGGCGGGGGCAGTGACGCGGCGGCTTCGGCCATGGCCCGATGCTACCCAGCCGGCGCGCCGCAGGGCGCGTGTCTTCGCGGTGGGCTGTCCATCGAGCCGCCGGTCGCCGACGTTGGCCTCGCCTATCCTCGTCACCCATGACGGACAGTGCAGCAGCGAGGTCCGCGCCGCGCCGGCCGGACCTCGAGGGTCTGCGTGCCGTCGCGGTCGTGCTGGTCGTGCTGTTCCACGCGGGTGTCAAGCCGCTCGCCGGCGGCTACATCGGCGTCGACGTGTTCTTCGTCCTCTCCGGCTTCCTGATCACGGGTCTCCTCGTGACCGAGCTCGAGACCTCGGGCCGCATCGCACTCACGTCGTTCTATGCCCGGCGCGCTCGACGGATCCTTCCGGCGTCGATCCTCGTGCTGGCCGTGACGCTCGCGTTGTCGGCCGTGATCCTCGCGCCGGTCCGGTTCGCGACCGTCACCGGCGACATCGCGGCGGCGGCGCTCTACGTGCCCAACGTCCGGTTCGCGCTCGACGCGACCGACTACTGGCACCCGGGCGCCGTGTCGCCGGTGCTGCACTTCTGGTCGCTCGGCGTCGAGGAGCAGTTCTATCTCGTCTGGCCGACGTTCCTGATCCTCGCCGCGTCGCTGGGTCGACGAAGCCATCGACACCTGCTCGCGTGGATCGTCGGCGCGACCGTCGTCTCGCTGATCCTCGGGCTGCTGCTGACCCCGCGCTCCCCGACGGCGGCGTTCTACCTGCTGCCGACGCGGGCGTGGGAGCTGGGCGCCGGAGCGATGCTCGTGTTCGCGGGCCGCCGGCTCGCGACCCTGCCATGGCGGACCGCGACGTCCATGGCGATCGCCGGCGTGGGGCTCATCGTCGTCGCGGCCCTGGCGTTCGACGCCCGGACGCCGTTTCCGGGCGTCGCGGCGATCGTCCCGGTGGCGGGCGCGGCGCTCGTCATCCTTGCCGGCGCCGGTCCGCGCCCGACCGCGGTCGCATCGGTGCTGAGCGCGCGACCGCTGCAGTTCCTCGGCCGGATCTCCTACTCGCTGTACCTGTGGCACTGGCCGCTCATCGTGCTGGGCGCCGCGGCGGCCGCCCCACGCGAGCCCGTCGCCGCAAGCGTCGTCCGGGTGACGCTCGAGGTCGCCGCGGCCGTCGTCCTCGCGGCGGCGACGTACCGGTGGCTGGAGGATCCGCTCCGGCATGGACGAGCGATCGGCACGGTCCCGCGCCGGAACCTCGGGCTCGCCCTCGCGGCGTCCCTGTGCCTGGTCGCGATCGCGGTCGGGTCGGGAACGGTCGCGATCGCGCGGTTCGTCCCGGCGACCGTCGCGGCGGCGGGGGAAGCTGACCCGCTCGCGACGGACCTGCTCGCGGCGGCGTCGTCGGTGGAACCGTCGCCCACCAGGATCCAGGGCGCGCCCGATGAGACCGTGTCCGCAGCCACCTCACCGAACCGCGCGATCCCGCTGCCCCTTGACATGCAGCCGCCGCTCGTCGATCCGTTCGCCGCGGGTCCCGCCGCGACGCCGCGCCGATCGGGTTGCGGGTTGAACGACCCGCAGACGGAGCCTCCTGACTGCGTCGACGGCGATCGGGGCTCCGATCGGACCGTGGTGCTGTTCGGCGATTCCCATGCGATGCACTGGTTCCCCGCGATGGAGTGGGTCGCGGAACATCGCGGCTGGCGGCTGGTGACACTCGTCAAGGCGTCGTGCCCCTACGAGGACCTGCCCGTCATGCTCGGGGATGGCAGCCGCCCGTTCACGGAATGCGCCGAGTGGCGCGAGAACGCGTTCGAGCGCATCGCCGCCGAGCACCCGATGCTCGTCGTGGTGTCCGCGAACCACGACCGGGTGCCGGTCGATGGTCCCAGCGATCCGGAAGGGGTTCGACAGGCGCTCCTCGACGGCGAAGGGCGGACCATCGAACGCCTCCGCGGGCTGGGCGCCCAGGTCGTCGTCCTCGGTGACACCCCGACGCTGCCGTTCGAGCCGGTGGAGTGCCTGAGCCGCCACGCCGACGACATCACGCAGTGCGCGATCCCGCGATCGACGCTGTTCGACGAACCGTGGCTCGCGGGCGAGCAGTCCACGGCTCACGCCTCGAAGGCGGGCTTCGTCGACACCGCCGACTGGCTGTGCCCGGGCGACGCCTGCCCGCTCGTCGTCGGCGGATACCTCGTGTATCGCGATACGAACCACATCTCGCTGCCGCTCTCGTGGGCCTTGTCCGGCCGGCTCGACGAGGCGCTCGCGTCCTACTGACCACGCCGTCGGCGCCGATCCCAGCCGGTCGATTGCAGGGATTCCCGATCGGCGTAATCCTGTGATGAGTCCCTGCCCGCATCCCCAATCTCAGTTCTCGGAGGTCGTTCGCACGTGCGCCTGAAGGCAACCGCAGCCTCGCTCCTCGCCGCCGCCGGGCTCATCGCCCTGACCGCCGCGCCGGTCGCCGCCGCCAAGCCCTCGTCGGGCTACCAGCAGCCGGTGGTCAACTGGGTCCAGCCCACCGTCGTCGTCCAGGACGACGGGACCGCCGTCGTCCACGTCCAGTACACCTGCTACGGCGGCAACGCCGGGACCCACGTCTACATCGGCGTGAAGCAGGGGCCGGACGTCAACGCGACGGACCACACCAGCAGCCAGTACGCCCAGACCTTCTACAGCACCAACTGGAACCCCGACAGCGGCGTCAACGCGCTCGTGTGCGACGGGTCGAAGCACAACCAGCTGTTCGAGCTGCAGCCCGATCCGTACTTCGCCTTCGGGCACCCGGACGCCCCCGCGCTCGGCAAGGGCCAGGCGTTCGTCCAGGTCTGCATCTTCGACAGCACCAACACGGGTGAGATGGACCCGAACGGCTTCGCCTTCGACTACTCGATGCGCAAGGTCGTCGTCGACTGACCCTCGCTCCTTCGACGCCGGCGGCCGCGGATGCGACCGCCGGCGTTTTGGTGTGCGGCGATCACGCCCGATGCCTCGCGTCGAACAGGTCGCGCACGAGCCACGCCTCGCCCACGTGGAACACGAGCTCCTTGTTGACCCACCACACGATGTCGATGAGCGGCAGCTCCGGGTCGAGCCCACCCGGGAAGGCGCTGCGGCCGACGGTGTCGAGGTCCGCGTCGGTCATGGTCGCGAGGCCCGTGCGCCAGGCGTCGAGGCCGCGGCGGGCGAAGGCCAGGCCGTCCGCCGCGCGCATCGGCCACGTGAAGTCCGCGTTGGTGAGCGAGTGGCTGCCGGTCAGCCAGTCGGCACGGAGCGCCACGCCGCTCCCGAGATGGCCAAGCGTCCAGGCGAGCGTCCGGGGCGGGGTCGCGGCGGCCTCGGGGGCCCACGCCTCGGCATCGGGCGTCGGCCGGCCGTCGATCAGCCGCACGGTCCACACCTCGTCGGCCGGCTCCCACAGGAAGGCCTCGTCCGTGAGCCCGTCGAGGCGCGCGAACAGCATCTCGACGATGTAGTCCCACTGCGCGAGGAAGGGGCGGAGGCGCGGGGGCAGGGTGTCGTCGTCCGTCATCTCGCCACGATCGCAGATCGGGCGACCGTGGGTCGCTGAAACGGACCGCAACGGGCGGGCCGGGCGACGCTCGACGAGTCTCCGCGACCCAACGTCGCCATCGGGCGCCGTGGCGGCACCGGACGACCCGCAGCGCGGCCGTTGTACCGAGGATCAGCGACTCAGCGTCGCGGCGCGGCGTCACGTCGTCGCCGCCGCCGGGGACCGGCGCGCCTGGACCGCCCGGCCGGCGCCTTGGCGGGACCGCTCGCCCGGCTCCCGCCCGGTCGCGAGACCCCCGCCGGTACACTGCCGCCTCGTGGCCATCCCCCAGTCCCGCGTGCGGAACTTCTCGATCATCGCGCACATCGACCACGGCAAGTCGACCCTCGCCGACCGCCTGCTCGAGCTGACCCACACGATCGACGCGCGCCAGATGACGAGCCAGGTCCTCGACTCGATGGACCTGGAGCGCGAGAAGGGGATCACGATCAAGGCGCGGGCCGTCCGCCTCGAGCACACGGCGAACGACGGCCTGACGTACGCCCTGAACCTCATCGACACGCCCGGCCATGTCGACTTCGCGTACGAGGTCAGCCGCAGCCTCCAGGCCTGCGAGGGCGCGATCCTCGTCGTCGACGCCGCGCAGGGCATCGAGGCCCAGACGCTCGCCAACGTCCACCTCGCCCTGCGCGAGGGCCTGACGATCATCCCCGTCGTCAACAAGATCGACCTCCCGTCGGCGCAGCCCGACGTCGTCATGGAGGAGCTGGAGAACGTCCTCGCGATCCCGCGCGAGGAGGTGATCCTCGCGAGCGCCAAGGAGGGGACCGGCGTCCCCGAGATCCTCCAGGCGATCGTCGATCGGATCCCGCCGCCGACGGGGGACGCCGGGGCGCCCCTGCGCGCGCTCGTCTTCGACTCGCACTACGACCCGTACAAGGGCGTGGTCACCTACCTGCGCCTGTCGGAAGGGACCCTCCACGACCACGACGTCATCCGCCTGATGCAGAGCGGCGCCGAGACCGAGCTCCTCGAGCTCGGGGTGTTCCGCCCCCAGCTGGTGCCGGTCAAGCAGCTCGTGGCCGGCGAGGTGGGCTACGTCGCGACGGGCCTCAAGAACGTCCGCGAGGCCCAGGTCGGCGACACCGTCACCACGGTCGCGCGCCAGGCCCGCCAGCCGCTGCCCGGCTACCAGGAGGCGAAGAGCCTGGTGTTCGCCGGCCTCTACCCGGTGAGCGGCCCCGACTACCCGCTGCTCCGTGACGCTCTCGAGAAGCTCCACCTCAACGACGCCAGCTTCACGTACGAGCCGGAGAGCTCCGTCGCGCTGGGCTTCGGGTTCCGCTGCGGGTTCCTGGGGCTGCTCCACATGGAGATCGTCCAGGAGCGACTGGAGCGCGAGTTCAACCTCGACCTCATCGCCAGCGCCCCGTCGGTCGAGTACCGCGTGAACCTCACGATGGACCGCGGCACGGTGAACGTCGACAACCCGGCGAAGTTCCCGGACATCGGCGAGATCGAGTCGATCGAGGAGCCGTGGGTCAGGCTCGGCATCGTGACGCCCGACCGCTACATCGGCAGCCTGATGGAGCTGACGACGGGCCGGCGCGGGACGTTCGAGAACATGGAGTACCTCGATCCGCAGCGTGTCCACATGCACTTCGAGCTGCCGCTCGCCGAGCTCATCGTCGACTACTACGACCAGCTCAAGAGCCGGACCCAGGGCTACGCGTCGATGGACTACGAGGAGATCGGCTACCGGGCGGCGAACCTCGTCAAGCTCGACGTGCTGGTCAACGGCGAGCCGGTCGACGCGCTCAGCCTCATCGTCCACCGCGAGCGTGCCCAGGCGACCGGGCGCGCGCTGACCACCCAGCTGCGCAAGCTGATCCCGCGCCAGATGTTCGAGGTGCCGATCCAGGCGGCGATCGGCAGCCACGTCGTCGCCCGCGAGAACATCGCCGCCATCCGCAAGAACGTGTTGGCGAAGTGCTACGGTGGCGACATCACCCGCAAGCGCAAGCTGCTCGAGAAGCAGAAGGAAGGGAAGCAGCGGATGAAGCGCGTGGGATCCGTGGAGATCCCCCAGGAGGCGTTCCTCGCGATCCTGCGCATGGGCGAGGAATGACGGCGGCGTCCTCCTCGTCACGCGGCTGACCTCCGGCCATGAATCTCCCCGACCTCGGCGAGCTCATCGACCACGTCCCGGACGAGCTCCGGATGCTGATCGTGCTGGGGATGACCCTGCTCCTCGTGATCCTCCGGTTCGACGCCGAGCGGTTCAACGCGGCCGAGTACGACGACATCGACCGCTGGGGCCGGCAGCCGTCGCTGTTGCGCCGGATCGCGTGGTACCTGCTCGGCATCGGCGGCGTGTTCGCGGTCGCGTGGATGCACCCCGACCCGTCGGGCGGCCTGTTCCTGACGCTGGGCGACCGCGTGGGGACCGTCGTCCTCGGGCTCGCCTATGGCGCGATCGGGGTCGGGATCGCCGTCGGCATCGCGCTAATCCGCTACGGCTACGTCCGGTTCCCGCCGGTGACGTCGTACCCGGTGAAGTTCGTCAACGCGATCGCGACGGCGTTCGTGGACGAGGCGGTGTTCCGCGGCATCGTGTTCGGGATCCTCGTGTCGACGTCGATGAACCCGAACCTCGCGAACCTCATCCAGGCGCTCCTGTACGCCTTGGCGACGCGACTCGGGGCGCCGGGCCGGCCGTGGTACATGCTGGCGTCGATGCTGGCGATCGGGCTCGCGGGCGGCTGGCTGACCGGCGTGACGGGCGGCATCGGCGCGGCGTTCCTGGGTCACGCGATCACGCGCATCGCGATCTTCCTGACGACGGGGCACGCCGGGATCCCGAAGCCGCGCGGCACCGAGGACGAGGAGGTCGAGCGCCGGCGGCGGACGCCGCAGGGTTGGCGGGTCATCGATCCGCGCGAGGGGGAGCGCTGACGGCGGTCTCGCCTTTCCGGGCGCCGGTCGAGGCCGTTCCCGAGCCGCCGGCCGCCCTCTATGTCCATGTGCCGTTCTGCGTCTCGCTGTGCCCGTACTGCGACTTCGTCGTGTACGCGGGCGCGGCCGCCAGGGGACCGAACGCGCGGACCGGGGCGTTCGTCGACGTCCTGTTGACGGAGATCGACCTCCGAGCCGACGCGGCCGACGCGACGTTCGGCCGCGCGCGGTCGCCGCTGCGGACGGTGTATCTCGGCGGCGGGACGCCGACGATGCTGCCGGCCGGCGCGATCGCCGCCATCCTCGACCGGATCCGGAGCCGCTTCGGCGTGGCCGACGACGCCGAGGTCACGATCGAGGCGAACCCCGGGCCGGACGAACGCGGCGACGCGATGACCCTCGTGTCATCGGGCATCAACCGGCTGTCGATGGGGGCCCAGTCGTTCGACCCGGCGCTGCTCCGCCGGCTCGGCCGCCGGCACCGGGCCTCGGACGTCGCCGATGCCGTGTCCACGGCACGCGCCGCCGGCATCGGCTCCATCTCGCTGGATCTCCTGTACGACGTCCCCGGGCAATCCGTCGCCGCGTTCGCCGCCTCGCTCGATGCGGCGCTCGAGCTCGGCGTGGACCACGTCTCGGCCTACGCGCTCACGATCGACGACCCAGACGCCGAGGGGCTGACGGGCATGACGGGCGATCACCTGCCGACGACGGCCGGCGCGCGTCGATGGCGGGCCCGCGCGACCCGGGACCAGGACGACGACCGCGCCGCGGACCAGTACCGGCTGGCGACGGATCGGCTCGGTGCCGCAGGGTTCCGTGGCTACGAGATCTCGAACTGGGCGCGGCCCGGGCATGAGGGCCGCCACAACCTCGTCTACTGGCGCCGCGAGCCGTACGAGGCGGTCGGGCCGGGCGCCCACGCGTTCGACGGCGTCACGCGGCGCTGGAACGCCGCCCGGCTGGACTCGTATCTCGCGGCGCTCGCGCCGCGGGATCGTGCGCGCCCGGCGCTGCCGCCGGGCGGCTCGGAGGTCGTCGACGGCGACGTTGCCGCGGCCGAGGCCCTGATCCTCGCGCTGCGCCTCGACGATGGCGTGCCGATCGAGGCCGCGGATGGGGACCCGTTCGAGCCGGTGGCGCGCTGGGGCCTGCGAACGGGCCTGCTCGAGCGAGTCGCCAACCGCATCCGGCTCACGACGACGGGCCGCCTCCTGTCGAACGAGGTCTTCGCCCGCCTCGTGTGACCGTCCCGGCGGCTCACGCGGGACCCGCGCCGCCCCGGTGCCGCGAGAACGCGTTCGCGACCGCGGCGACGAACGACCGCCCGCGCCACAGGTTGACGACCAGCGCGGCGAGGCCGATGGCGAGCGCCGCGCCGCTGAGCGCGCCCTCGGGCAGCCAGTAGACGTCCTTGAGGAACACGAGCAGCGCGAACTCGTCGAGCACCATCGCGGCCCCCACCCCGAACAGGACCGCGCGGCCCATCCGCCACACATCGTCCAGCGCGAGCACGCCGGCGACCAGGAGCGCGAGCACGCCGAACACGAGGTGATGGATGTGGACCCCGCCGATCGACAGGTACGCGCCGTCGCCGCGCACGACCGTCGTGAACGAGCGCACGACGGCGAGCGTCGCGAAGTAGGCGAGGGTCGCGGTCAGCGATGCCTCGACCTTGCGGCCGCGAACGTGCTCGTCGTAGGCACGGGCGATGTCGGCGCGCAGTCGCGGGTTCATCGCCAGAGTCTAGAGTTGTGGCCGCGGGCGGCCGGGCGTGAACGTCGTGCGGACGTCGAACCGCGTTCGACGATCGAGGAGGATGAGCGCCGTGGCACGCACTCCACGCTTTGATCATGTCGGGGTCACGGTCGCCGACCTCGAGAGGGCGACGGCGTTCTTCGTCGGGCTCGGCTTCGAGATCGAGGGACGGACGTTCGTCGAGGGCGAGTTCATCGACACGGTGATCGCCATCCCGGGCTCGCGCACGGAGATCGTGATGCTCCGTCCGCCGGGCGGCGGCACGGCGGTCGAGCTGTCGAGCTTCGTGCGGCCGGATCCGGAACCCGGGTCGGCCGCCGCGATGGCCAACGAGCTCGGCCTGCGCAGCATCGGGCTCGAGGTCGACGACATCGAGGCCGTCGTCGAGCGCGCCAAGGCCGACGGCTATGGCCTCGTCGGCGGAATCGGCGAGTACGAGGGCATCTGGCGGCAGGCGTACGTCCGCGGCCCGGAAGGCCTGATCGTGTCGGTCGCGGAGCGCATGGACCGCGGAACGGACCGTCCGTGAAGCTCCTGCTCGCCTCGGCCGGCGTCGCCAACCCGAGCATCCGGGCCGCGCTCGTCGACCTCCTCCGCAGGCCGATCACCGAGTGCCGTGCGCTCGCCATCTCGACCTCGAGCTACGCGCTCGACGGCGGCCCGTACCTCGCGTGGAGCTCATCGCCGGCCAGGAGCCGGACACGCCGATGACCGACCTCGGCTGGGAGGCCGTCGGCAACCTCGAGCTGAGCGTGTTGCCCAGCGTCGGCGAGGCGCGCTGGCTGCCGTGGATCGAGGGCGCCGACGCGCTGCTCGTCAATGGCGGCGACCCGCTGTTCCTCGCCTACTGGATGCGCCAGTCGGGGTTGGCCGATCGCCTCGACCGGTTCCACGGCGTGTACGTCGGGCTGAGCGCCGGCAGCATGGTCATGACGCCGGACATCGGTGAGGAGTTCGCGGACTGGCGGTCTCCGACCGGTGGCGACGATCCGCTGGGCCTGGTCGAGTTCTCGATCTTCCCGCATCTCGCGAACCCCGACCTGCCGTGGAACACGATGGCCAACGCCGAGCGCTGGGCGGCAAAGCTCCACGGGCCTGCGTATGCGATCGACGACCAGACCGCGATCCGGGTGATCGACGGGGCCGCGGAGGTCATCTCCGAGGGCCAGTGGCGGCCGTTCGACGCCTGACGCGCGCTACGCCGCGCCCTACGCCGCTCCCTGGCGCGGTCCCGGACCCGGGGCGATCCCGTCGTTCAGCCTGGCGCCCGCCGCGCGGATCGCGGGGCGCAGCCGGTACTTGACCCACGTCTGCGCGAGCGTCCGGTAGAGGCCGGGCGACCGCCACGCGGGCCGCGTGGTCACGCCCTGCTTGTACCGGGCCCGGTACACCTCGCGGACGGTCGTGAGCCGGTTGCGCGGCTGCTGGGACATGCCGCCCGCCGTCATGTTCACGACGACGACGTCGACGAGCTGCGCCGCCCGTCCCTGCTTCAGGACGCGGAGCAGGAACTCGTAGTCGCCCGCGATCCGGAAGCTCTCGTCGAACCGGCCGAACTCGTCGAAGGCCGTCCGGTCGTGCAGTGCGGCCGGGTGGGGGACCATGACGCCCCGCCGGAACCGGCGCCGCCGCGTCCGCCCCCAGCGGCGCTCGCGGACGTGGTAGACGCCGCCGTCCTGCTGGTACTTGTCCATGTGGCCGTAGTAGACGCGGTGCTGGGCACCGTCCTCGACGATCGCGTCCGCCATCCGTGCCATCACGTCGGGCGCGGCATACCAGTCGTCGGCGCCGAGGAAGCACACGAAGTCGCCCGTCACGTGGTCGAGCGCCTTGTTCCACGCGTTGAAGATCCCGGAGTCCGGGCTCGACTCCCAGTAGCCGAGGTGCGAGGCGTTGCGCCGGAGGATGTCGACCGTGCCGTCGCGCGAGCCGCCGTCCATCACGACGACCTCGACGTCCGGGTACGTCTGCTCGGCGATGCTGTCGAGCGCACGCTGGAGCCCCGCCGCGCCGTTGAGCGTCGCGATGACCACCGAGATCCGGGGCGCGCGCGTCAGCGGCGCGGGCGGCGCCGAGCCGGGTGCGTCGATGCTGGCGCTCGTCATCGGGCGATCACCGTCCCTCCATCCGACGACCGGGCGCGACGCGTCCCGCCCCCGCCGTCGCCCGTATTGTGCGCGTCCGGGAACGCCCCGATGCTACGCTCCGGCGCATGGAACCCCGGGCGACGGCGCGATCCATCGCGGTCATCGGCGCCGGGTACGTCGGGCTCGTGAGCGCCGTGGGGTTTGCGGCGATGGGCCATCGGGTCGAGCTCGTGGAGACGGATCCCGGGCGGCTCGCCGCGCTTCGCCGCGGCGAGGTTCCGTTCACCGAGGCGGGCGTCCAGGACGCGCTCACGGCCGGGTTGCGTGCGTCCACCATCGCGGTCCTCGAGCACGCGTCGGAGACGACGGCCGGCGTCGTCCTCGTGTGCGTCGGGACGCCGATCGACGACCGCGGCCACGCGGACACGGACGCGGTCGAGCAGGTCGTCGCCGAGCTCGCGGACCGCGCGCCGGCCCCGGTCATCGTCGTCCGGAGCACGCTGCCCGTGGGCACCTGCGAGCGGCTGCTGCGCGAGGGCGCCATCGGGGACCCGTCGCGCTTCTTCCTCGTCCCGGAGTTCCTGCGCCAGGGCGCGGCGCTCGAGGACTTCCGGCATCCGACGCGGGTCGTGATCGGCGGTGCGCCGGACGCGGATCCCGCGGCCCGCGCCGTGCTGGAGGAGCTGTTCGGCGCGTTCGGCGCGCGGCTGCTCAGCGTCACGCTCGAGGAGTCCGAGCTGATCAAGAACGGCGCCAACGCGTTCCTTGCGCTGAAGATCTCGTTCGCGAACGAGATCGCCGGCCTCGCGGAGCGCGCGGGCGCCGACGCCGGCCCGGTCCTCGAGGGCATCGGGCTCGACCCGCGCATCGGGCGCTCGATGCTCAACCCGAGCTTCGGGTTCGGCGGGAGCTGCCTGCCGAAGGAGCTCGCGACGATCGCCATCTCCGGCCGGGAACGCGGCCTGGACATGCACGTGACGTCGGCCGCGGCGGAGGCCAACCAGGCGCATCAGCGCCAGTTTGCCGAGCGGATCGCCGGGATGCTCGACGGCGTCGCCGGCCGTCGGATCGCCCTGCTCGGTCTCGCGTTCAAGGCGGGCACCGACGACATCCGCTCGTCGCCGGCGGTCGCGCTCGCGCGCTGGCTCATCGAGCACCACGCGATCCTCGAGGCTCACGACCCGGCGGCCGGGCCGCGAGCCGCGCGCGCCCTGCCGGGCCTCATCGTCACCTCGACGGCCGAGGAGGCCCTCGACGGCGCCGAGGCCGCGATCATCGCCACCGAATGGCCCGACTACCGCGACCTCGACTGGGCGGCCGCGCGTGAGGTGATGTCCGCGACGGTCGTCATCGACGGGCGCCGGCTCCTCGACCCGGCGCGGATGCGGACGCTCGGGTACACGTACACCCGCGTGGGATCGCCGTCCGGCGAGGTGGCCAGGGCGGGCCGATGATCGGACGGATCGCTCGTTGACGGCGTCGCCGCCGCGGCCGCGTTCCCGTCGCACGCGACTCGCCCGCCGGGCGCTGCGGCTGCTGCGCCGCCGGAGCCGTGGGCGGCCGGTCCCGCTGCGGATCGTGCGCAGCGTGCGGAGGCTCTCGACCGCGCCGCTCGACCCGAGGACCAGGCCCGCGACCTCGCAGCGGCTGCGCCACGAGCCGCTGCGCGCCCTGCTCGACGGCGTCGAGCTCGGGACCTGGGCGCTCGGGCCGCGGTCGATCGACGAGCTCGTCGATACCGTGCGGCAGCTCCGGCCGGCGGCCGTCCTCGAGTTCGGGAGTGGCTGCAGCACGGTCGCCCTCGCATGGGCGATGCGGGATGTCCCGGGCGCCGGAACGGAGCCCAGGATCGTCTCGCTGGAGCAGGACCCGACGCAGGCCGAGCGCACGCGCGGCCTCCTCGATCGCGCCGGCCTGGCCGACGAGGTCGCCGTCCTCCACGCGCCGCTGGCGCGCCAGCTCGTCGAGGGCCGCGAGACGGAGTGCTACGAGATCCCCGCCGCCGTCGAGCGCACGCTCGGCGGCCGGCGCGTGGACCTCGTCGTGATCGACGGGCCGGCCGGACCTCCGGGGATCCGGTTCGCGACGCTGCCGCTCGCCCGGCCGTTCGTGCGCATGGGCGCGAGGTTCGTCCTCGACGATGCGCTCCGGGACGGCGAGCTGGAGGTCGCGCGTCGCTGGGCCGCGCTGCCATGGGCGACGGTCGACGGCATCCGGCTGATCGAGAAGGGGCTGCTGACGGGGTCCGTTCGCGGGTGATGCGCAAGCGCCTGCGCGCGTGGCGGCGCGCGTTCGACCGCCGCACGGTGAACCTGGTCCGGCCGCTGGTGCTCCGCCATGCCGCCCCGCCCGACGCGCTCGGACTCACGAAGATCGGCAGCGGCTACGGCGGCTGGATCGTTCCGACGGCGCTGATCGACGACTCGTGGACGTGCTTCTGCGGCGGCGTCGGGGAGGACATCACGTTCGACCTCGGCCTCATCGAGCGGTTCGGCTGCCGCGTGTTCGCGTTCGATCCCACGCCCCGGGCCATCACCCACGTCGCCGCGGTCGCCGCGGGCGAGCCGCGCTTCCGGTTCGTGCCCGTGGGCCTGTGGTCCGAGGACACGACGCTCCGGTTCTTCGCGCCGCGCAACCCGTCGCACGTCTCCCACTCGGTCGTGAACCTCCAGCGGACGCGCGACTACTTCGAGGCGCCGGTCAGGACCCTGCCCGGCCTCATGCGCGAGCTCGGGACCGGGCGCATCGACCTGCTCAAGCTCGACATCGAGGGCGCGGAGCACGAGGTCATCCGGACGGTCCTCGAGGCGGGCCTCCGGCCGACGGTCGTGTGCATGGAGATCGACCAGCCCGTCCGTCCGCTTCCGTTCTGGCGCACCGTGCGCCGGGTCCGGCGCGCCGGCTACGAGCTCGTCGCCGTGGACGGCTGGAACCTGACGTTCCTGCGCCGCGACGTGCCGGGGTCAGCCGCGAACGGCGCCCACCCGGGCGATTGACGCCGCCAGGTTCCGGACCGACTCGGCGAGCCCGGTCGACCGCAGCCTGGCGAGCGCATCGACCTTCGCCGCGCGTTCGGCGGCACGGAGCTCGAGGGCGGTCCGCATCGAGCGGGCCAGGTTCCCAGGGTCGTAGGTGACCGCGCCGTCCGCGGCGCCGTACAGCGACGCGAGGTCGCGCTCGACGATCGGGATCACGCCCAGCGCGATCGCCATCGACATCGAGCTCGTGAGCTTGACCTCGAAGTACGGTCGCAGCCGCGGCACGCCGGCGTGGACGAGCGGCAGGAGGAAGTCGGCTCCCGCGACCTGCGCCCGGTACGCGCGATGCGAGACCTCGCCCTGGTTGAACGCGAACCGGTCCGCGAGGTCGCGAGCGTCCACCTCGGCGCGGAACGCGCGGCCGTACGCCGAGCTCGACCGCCCGACCATGTGGACGACGAAGTCGGAGCGCTCGGCTGCGACCTCCTGCGTCGCGTCGAGCAGCGCCTCGTAATCGCGCCGGACGGGCTCGATGTTGCCCTGGACGCACAACCGCGTCGGACCGTCGCCCGACGGACGTTCGAGCACGCCGTCGCCGAGGTAGAACGGCGCCAGCCACAGCGGCGGCTCAGGATCCGCGGCGAGCGTCGCGGCGATGTGAGGCGCGAGGACCATCGGCGTCCGGCGAGGCGCCGCGAAGAAGTCGCGATGACCGGGATCGCCATGGATCAGGTTGCCGTTGTGGACGATGCCGATCGTCGGCCGGCCGATCCGGGACGCCGCCTCGACCACCGCGGGCGGCTCGGTGCTGTTGAGGATCACGAGCTGGTATCGCCCGTAGCGCGCCGGCGTGCCGCGCAGCCGGGCCGTCCACCGGCCGAGCGTGCCACGGCCGTCGATCGACCGCCGCCGGAAGCGCAGCCCGGAGGCGAAGGCGAACGGGTCCTTGCGCGTCGTGGCGCCGCGGACGTACACGTCGGGTCGGATCCCGAGCCGGTTCAGCGCGTAGACCACGGTCGGCAGGATCTCGTCGTGGTACGGGTTGAGCTCCACGACGGCGACGCGTGTGGGCCCCGCGAACGGCTGGTCGATCGAGGCGGCTCCGAGCTGCGGGCGGCGCCGGGCGTCCGGCACCCGGGCCGGGACCGTCCCGACGACGGCCGGGTGAGGATATCGTGATGGCCCATGACCGCCCGGCTCGAGCCGTCAGCCTCCGTCGGCGCCGCCGGACGCCGCCCCGCGTGGCCCAGGGTCACGTTCGGGATCATCGTCCTCAACGGCGAGCCGTTCACCGCCCACACGATCCGCGCGCTGTACCCGTACGCCCACGAGATCATCGTCGTCGAGGGCGCGGCGCCCGGTGCGCGCAACATCGCGACCGCCGACGGGCACTCGCGCGACGGCACGCTCGACGTGCTGCGCCGCCTCGCGCGCGACGACGACCCGGACGGCAAGGTCACGGTCGTCACGGCCGAGGACGACGGCCACCCGGACGGCTTCTGGCCCGGCGAGAAGCACGAGCAGAGCCAGGCGTACGCGCGACGCGCGACCGGGGACTACCTGTGGCAGGTGGACATCGACGAGTTCTATCGGGCCGACGACATCGAGCGTGTACTCGACCGGCTCGCCGCGGAGCCGCGCGTCGACGCCATGTCGTTCCGGCAGGTCACGTTCTGGGGCGGGCTCGGGTACGTGGCCGATGGCTGGTACCTGCGGCGCGGCGCCGCGGACTACCACCGGCTGTTCCGCTGGGGACCCGGCTTCAGCTACGCGACGCACCGTCCGCCGACGGTCCGCGATGAGGCCGGGCGCGACCTGCGCACGGGCACGTGGGTCGACGCCACGACGACCGCTTCCTGGGGCGTGCGCCTGTACCACTACTCGCTGCTGCTGCCCAAGCAGGTCATCGAGAAGTGCGACTACTACGCGCATGCGGACTGGGCGCGCCGCACGGGCGCCATCGAATGGGCGAACGAGGCGTGGCTCCAGCTGAAGCGGCCGTTCCGCGTCCACAACGTCGAGGCGTACCCGAGCTGGCTCGAGCGCTTCCGCGGGCGGCATCCCGACGAGGTCGTCCGGATGATGGATCGGCTGGCGACCTCGCACGACGGGATCGACCTGCGCCGGACCGACGACATCGAGCGCCTCCTGCGTGCCCGCTGGTACCGCGTCGGGCGTGCCGTGGTCCGGGCAGCGGATCCGTGGGACGTGCGGGCGCGGCGACTCGCCTCGCGCGCACGCCGCGTGCTCAAGGGCCCGCGGCGGCTCGCGCGCCGGTCGCTCCGGTTCGCGCGTCGGGTCGCGCGCCGGGTCCTCGGGCGGCCGCCGGCCGTGCCGCCGCTCCCGCCCAGTCCCGGCGGGCGGCCGCTGCGCGTCGTCCAGGTCGCGAAATACCCGGTGGGCGGTGGCGCCGAGGGGATCGCGGCAGCGCTGCACGCCGGCTTGCTCGCGCGTGGGCAGGCCTCGTGGTTCGCGACCACGAGGCGGGTGCCCGGCGACGCCACGATGGTCGGGATCCCGGGCCGCCGGCGCGATCGCGGCAACGTCGTCTCGCGCGGGCTCCGGTCGCTCGCCGACCGTCGCGGCCGCGAGGACTTCGACTTCCCGGGCACGCGCCGCCTCCCGTCCCTCACGCCGGTGCCGCCGGACGTGCTCCACCTGCACAATCTCCACGGCCGCTACTTCGACCTCCGACGCCTGCCGGCGCTGAGCCGCCGGCTCCCGGTGGCGATGACGCTGCACGACGAGTGGACGTTCACCGGCCACTGCGCCTACGCCCTGTACGGCGACCGGTGGCGGACGGGCTGCGCGTCGTGCCCGGACCTCGGCGTGTACCCGGCGATCCGCGCGGACGCGACGCGGCAGAACCTCCAGGCGAAGGCGGCGATCTACCGCGACAGCCGCCTGTACGTGTCGACGCCGTCGCGCTGGCTGCTGGATCGGGCCCGGTCGTCGGTGCTCGCGCCCGGGGTCGCGGGGTGGCGCGTGATCCCGAACGGCGTGGACGTGTCCCGGTTGTCGCCCGGTGACCGGGTCGCGGCACGGGCGCGCCTCGGTATCCCCACAGAGCCGTTCGTGCTGCTGTTCACCGCGAACCAGGCACGCCGGAGCCCGTTCAAGGACTGGGAGACGGTCGCGGAGGCCGCCGAACGGATCGCCTCCGCGGTCACCGGGCGCCCGGTCCTGTGCCTCGCGCTCGGCGACGATGGGCCGCCCCGTCCGCTCGCGAACGGCGAGCTGCGGTTCGAGCCGTATCGCTCTGACCGCGACGACGTCGCTGCGTTCTACCGGGCGGCGGACCTGTATCTCCATGCCGCGAAGGCAGACACGTTTCCGACGACCGTGCTCGAGGCGCTCGCGAGCGGCCTGCCGGTCGTCGCCACGGCCGTCGGCGGGATCCCGGAGCAGGTCGGCAGCCTGGCGGGCGCTCCCGGCGCTTGGAGCGGGGAGGCCGTCGGCCGGGATACGGCCACGGGCGTGCTGGTGGCGCCGGGCGACGCCGCGGGGATGGCCGCCGCCGCGACCTCGCTGCTCACCGACGACGCGCTCCGGGCCGGCCTCGGGGCCAACGCGGTCGCCGACGCTCGCGCACGCTTCGACGTCGAGCGGCAGCTGGACGAGACGATCGCCTGGTACCGCGAGCTGATCGCGGATTGGCGCGACCACCGGACGGCCGCCCGCGGCGCGCGTTGACACTCGGAAGGGGCGATTGCTAGACTGCGAGCAACGTAGTTAGCACTCTCGACCTGTGAGTGCTAACCATCCTGCGGGAGAGGCAATGGCGCGTCGCGTGCGTCGCTCCAGCGGCCCCCTGGACCTCCGATCCCAGGCGATCCTTCGGGCCGTCATCGAGGAATACGTCACCACCGCCCAGCCGGTCGGCAGCCACGCGCTCGTGGAGCGCTACCGGCTCGGCGTGTCCAGCGCCACGGTCCGGGCGGTCCTCGCCGAGCTCGAGGCCGGCGGTCTGCTGACGCACCCGCACACCTCAGCCGGGCGCGTGCCGACGGAAAGCGGCTATCGCTACTACGTCGAGTCGATCGTGGACTCCGTGCCGCTGCCGCCGGTCGAGCAGCTGATGATCCGCCACCAGTTCGGCCAGGTGGAGTTCGCGAGCGAGCACTGGTTCCGGCTCGCCGCGACGACGCTCGCGTCGGTCACCCGTGCCGCCGGCCTCGCGACGCCGGCGAAGCCGACCTCGGCGCACCTGCGGCGGCTCGACCTCGTGAGCATCAGCGACCGGCTGGCGAGCCTGATCCTCGTGCTTCGCGAGGGCGCGCTGAAGCAGCTGCTCGTCAACCTCGATCGCCCGACCACGCAGGACGAGCTGTCGTCCGTCGCGAACGTGCTCAACGCGCTGCTCGCCGGGCGGACGGCCGCCGACGCGGCGCGGCTCCTCGGGGGCCTCGACCCGGGCGATCCCGGCAGCGACCTGCCGCGCAAGGTCGGGGAGCGCGTCACGCGGGCCCTGCAGGACTTCGACGGCGAGGCGATCGAGGAGCTGTTCAGCGACGGCCTGCTGAACGTCATGGCCGCCCCGGAGTTCGCCCAGAGCGAGAAGCTGCGCCGGGTCTTCGCGGCGCTCGAGAACCGCGTCTACCTCTCGGAGCTCATCGGCGGCATGGCGACCGACGGCGACGTCCGGATCTGGATCGGCTCGGAGAACCCGGCCGAGGAGATGGCGGACGTGTCGCTCGTCCTCGCGCCGTACGGCAATCCCAAGCGGGCCATCGGGGTGGTGGGCGTCCTCGGCCCCACCCGCATGGCGTATCCCCAGGCCATCGGCACGGTTCGGTTCGTGTCGGGCCTCATGAACGAGCTGATCGACCATCTGTATGCCTGACCACGATTCCGCCGCCTCCCGCCGCCCCCAGCGCACCAAGACCCGGGCCGAGGAGCGCGTCGACGAGCTCGACGCGTCGCCGGCGGCCCTGGCCGCCCAGCTCGACGAGGTGCGCGCCGAGAAGGACGCCGCCCAGGCCAAGGCCGACGAGTACCTCAGCGCGCTCCAGCGCGAGCGAGCCGAGTTCCAGAACTTCCGCCGCCGCACCTCCGAGGAGCGCGAGCGCGAGCTCGGCCTCGCCGGCGTCGACCTGATCTCGAAGGTGCTCAACCTGGCGGACGACTTCGACCGGGCCATCGAGACCCGGCCGGCGAGCCTCAAGGACGACGCCTGGGCCGAGGGCGTCGCCGCGATCGACCGCAAGCTGCGGCTGCTGCTCGAGAGCGAGGGCGTCACCGCCATCACCGCCGCGCCCGGGACGGCGTTCGACCCACGCGACCACGAGGCGGTCGTCTCGGTGCCCGGCACGGGCCGGCCCGAGGGCGTGATCGTCGACGAGATCCGGCGCGGCTATCGGCTGCGCAACCGGGTCCTCCGCCCCGCCCTCGTGGCGGTCGCCGCGGCCGGCGACGCCACCCCGCCAGTCAACTAGCCCTCATCCACCTTCCGAACAGCACTGACCAGGAGAACACCCCGCATGGGCAAGATCATCGGCATCGACCTCGGGACGACGAACAGCGTCGTCGCGGTGATGGAGGGCGGCGAGCCCACCGTCATCCCGTCGTCCGAGGGGAATCGCACCGTCCCGTCCGTCGTCGGCTTCCCGAAGACGGGCGAGCGCGTCGTCGGCCAGCTCGCGAAGCGCCAGGCGGTGACCAACCCGACCAACACCGTCTACTCGATCAAGCGCTTCATGGGCCGCCGCTGGGACGACCCCGAGGTGCAGCGCTCGAAGGGCCTCGTCCCGTACACCGTCGAGAAGGACGCCAAGAGCGACGGCATCAAGGTCGTCGCCGACGGCAAGAGCTACACCCCGCCGGAGATCTCGGCGATGGTGCTCCAGAAGCTCAAGGCCGACGCCGAGGCGTATCT
>JAICUI010000074.1 GCA_025935925.1 Chloroflexota bacterium | reverse complement strand
GGATCAAGACGATCCAGACACTTCACGACAAGCTGCAGCGCCAGCCGACCAAGCTCAGCCGGGTGCAGGACATAGCTGGCGTCCGCATCGTGCAGGACATGAGTCGGATCGAACAGGACGTCATCGTCCGTGACTTGCGTCGCGCGTTCCCCGGCGCAAAGGTGCAGGACCGGCGCACGAACCCGTCCTTCGGCTATCGGGCCGTCCATGTGATCGTGAAGGTCGGACGATGCGCGGTTGAGGTCCAGGTTCGGACCCGCGCGCAGGACCTGTGGGCGCAGATCGTCGAACGACTCGGGGACTTCTGGGGACGCCAGATCCGTTTACGGAGGCGGTCCGGACGAGCCGGAGCGGGACATCGGCGGTGGAACGCGCGCTGACATATGGGCGGTCATCCAGGAGTGGTCGGACGTCATCGCGCGCATCGAGGAGTCGATCGCCGACCACAACTTCCTCGTCGCGTCCGGACCCGATGGCCCTCGGGAGATGGATCCCGATGACCTTCGCCGATTGATGCACGAAGGCCTGGCGCAACTGGCCCAGTTCGTCGAAGCCGGGCACGACCTATAGTTCCGGAGGAGGTATCCGTGGCTTTCTTCCTGCTCGTCTACGACCAGCACACCGGCAAACTCGTCCAGATGGACGCGTTCGACGACGCGGATCGCGACGCCGCCCTTGAGGCGCGCTTCGATCTGGAGCTAAAGCACCGCCTCGAGCCCAATCTTGAGATCGTCCTCCTCGGGGCGCGCGACGAGGAGACCCTTCGACAAACCCACGGGCGCTACTTCCAGACCGTCGGCGAACTCATCGCCAACGGCTGACGCAACCAGGCCGACGACGAGCACCTCCGGCTCGTCCGAGAACCGCTTGGGTGTCAGTTGTCCACGACCACGGCGTGTGACATAACTCACCTTATCGGAAGTGACATGCATCGTCGGAACCTGGACGGCCGACCTGCCGCATTACCGGCTCCGCCTGCGCCGGCGCGATCAGCTCGAGACGCGGGAAGGCGCTGCGAACAGAGGCGTGTCAACCGAGGCTGTCGTTCACGGCGTCGATCACCCTCGCGTGCTCCGGGAAGCCGCCGTCGCGCGCCATGGAGTGCACGAGCCGGCCGTCGACGGAGACCTCGAACGTCCCCTCGAGCCAGGGCACGATCTCGATCGCCGACAGGTCATGCCCAAAGCGGCGCATGAGTGCGTCGGCGAGCGCGAGCGTCTGCGGCTCGTAGCCGCACTCGGCGCAGTAGACGATCCGGACCTTCGTGCTCATCGCGTGTGCGGCACGCGCTCGCCGACCTCGGGCGCCCGCGCGATCACGTCCCGGATCGTGATGACGACCTGGCGGTTCGCCCACGGCGTGCTGGCGGTCCGCTTGGCCTGGATCCCGGCCATGAGGCGTGTTCGGGCGTCGTCGGGCAGCTCGGACGCCGGCGCGTCCGGGAATCCGAATGCGGGGTCCGACGCGTAGACCGTGCGTCGGTCGTCCTCCCGGCGCTCGGTCACCGCCACCGGCCGCTCGATGAACACGCCGACCTCGTTCCACGCCTCGTCGAAGAACGCGAACACCGGCAGCGACTCGAACCGCCCATGGTTGAGGTACCGGGTGGCAAGGTCCGGCACGTCGGCCTTGATGAAGCACCGCAGCTCGAGCGCCGGCCCGACCTCGCGCGCGAGCCCCGCGACCACCGGCAGGTTCGCGATCACGTCGCCGCACCAGTCCTCCACGAGCGCGACGCAGTGCAGCGGCCGCAGCGACCGGAAGAACTCGACGTCTCGCCGATCGATCTCGACCGCCGCCTCCGCCGCATCGAGGCGCTCGCGGTTCTGGGTCATCGAGGCCTTGAAGCCCTCGTACGTCAGCCCGGTGGCAAATCGCGTCGCATCCACGTGGGGTCCCGATCCTCCCGACAGCGGCCGACGACGGTTGTCAGCGCAACGGCCTGAAGGTATCGCAGGTCGACCGCGGCGTGGGAACGCGGACTAGCGGCCCCTCCCCTCCTCCAGGCCGGCCTTGTCCCGGAGCTCGTCGATCTTCTCGGACGCCTCCGCCTTCGTGAGGTCGTCGGGCACGTCCTCCCCCACCCTGCGCCCCAACGTGCCGAGGTACGATGCCTGCGCGCCGGTCATCGGCTCGTCGCCGGTCACCCAGTCCTCGGGGTCCTTCTCGAGTCCCGGGCGGTTGCTGGTCTCGGGCACGTCGGGCGTGCGGGCGCGATCGTTCGTGCGGTCGGTCATGGCTGGCACCTCCTCAATGGCCATGAGATTGGCAGAACATCCGTTCGATCCCGTGACCGCCCGGGCCACGGGCGTCGCAACGGCGACACAGCCCTACCCGCGGATGACGCCGATCCGGTCGCGGTACGCGAGCTCGCCGCCCAGCCATCCGGTGCCGAGGAGGATCAGGGCGCTCGTCGCCGAGAGCGCCATCGCGGCGGCCGGCACGACACGGGTATTGCGCGACCGCGCGAGCTCGCTGACGGTCGACAGCGCGATGACGGTGAGGTTGCCGCCGGCGTGCGCCCACGCGGCACGGTGCGCCCGCACCTGGCGCCGGCCGGTGAAGTCGAGCGCGCCGAGCGAGCCCGCCAGCAGGCCCGTCACGATGCCGGCTCCGGTGAGCACGCGCGCCCCGCGCGCCCAGAACGCGTCCTGCGTGCGCACATACGCGAGATCGCACAGGAACGCGCCCACGAACGACCCGATCGGCAGCGGGACGACGAGCGGGTGCAGCGGGTGGCCGCCGACCGCCGCGACGGCCTCGACGGGTTCGGGCCCGGCGAGCTCGAGGTGGTCGAAGACTTCGGGCGTGTCGCTCATGGTCGGTCTCCCGCGGCGGGTTCGGTCCGGGTCGAGTCTGCGCGCGCCCCGGTGTCGGCCATGCCCACGCCATTCGGGCGGCGTTGCGGCCGCGTGTCGAGGCGCGGGCCCGGAACCGCGTGACGCCCCTTGACGGGCCTCGGCGACCGGCCTAGGCTCCGCTGCCCGGAGCCGCGATGTCCGATTCGATCGATGCTCGTCGCACGATCCTGATCGTCGCGAACGAGACCCTGGCCAGCCCGACGCTCGCGCGTGCGGTGGCCCGGCGCGTCTCGGACGGTCCCGTCACCTTCCACGTGGTCGTTCCCGCGACGCCCGTCGGCTCCCACCTGCTGACATGGGACGAGGACGAGGCGATCGCGGCCGCGCGCCGGCGGCTCGAGGCGGTCGTCGAGCACCTTCGCGGTCTCGGCGCGGAGGCGGATGGCGAGATTGGCAACCGCGACCCGGTGATCGCCGTGGACGATGCGATGCTCGACCGCCGGGTGGACGAGATCATCCTGTCCACGCTGCCCGAGTCGACCAGCCGGTGGCTGCGCCAGGACGTCCCGTCGCGGCTGCGCTCGGCGATCCAGGTCCCGCTCGAGGTCGTGACGGCGACGGGCGACGTGGAGGCGCCGTCGTCGGCGTAGGCGGCTAGAACGCCTTCCGCAGCACGATGAGCCCGAGGAAGACGGCGATCACGATCGCGACCAGCGCCTCGGGCGGGAGCGTCGAGATGGTGTGGGTCGCGTCGTTGACGAACTGCGACGCCGCCGCGCCGACGTCCATCGACCCGCCGCCGCCCCCGCCGGCGCCGTTCGCGACGCCCGTGACGGTCCCGACGCCGTTGCCGTACTCGACCATGCGCGCATGATCGCACCGGGCGCAAGGGGTGCCGCGCCGCCGTGCGGCAGACAGCAAAACGCCCGAAGGAACTTCCGCTCCGGCTCGGTTTCCGTTGATGTAAACACCAGCGGCTCCGTTTCCGGTTCGGCCGCCCCTTCGGGCAAGACGAACCATACGGTCCGGGAGGCGGGTGCGGCAACGAGGTTATCCACGAGTTTCGGGCCGACCGCCGGACGCCCAGCACGTTGTCCACACGTTGTCCACCCGCCGGTCCGTCACGCGGGATCGCGCCACGCCGGCCGTGGCGATCGGGTAGCGCGCCGCTCCCCCTATTCGGCGAGCTCGAGCGGCCACGACGACGCGTCCTCCAGCACCGGCAGGCCATCCGCGTCGGCGACGAACCTCGCCGCGCCGGCGACGCCCCACGACCCGTCCCATGCCCGCTCGACCGCGGCCCGGTGGACCTCGAGCCCGAGCCCGGCCGCGATCCGCAGCAGCGTCACGGCTCGCCGCCGCGCCGTGCCGGGACCGGAGCCGCCGGCGTCGAGGAGCCAGGCACCGGCGGCCGGCGTCACGGCCGACGACTCGAGCTCGATCAGGCCGTCGGGGTCCCAGGGCAGCCCGACGACATGGCGGACACCCGCGGCGTCGACGACGTTGCCGTGGAGGCTGCCGCCGCCCTCGGGGTGCAGCGTGAGCAGCCCGGCCGGCGTCGCGAGCTCCAGGTGCGCGAACCGGCGATCGGGGCCCGTCTCGAACAGCAGCGCATGTCGGACCCCGCGACCGTCGGTGACCACCTCGCGCCAGCGGCGGCCTCGGGAGCCGTCGGCAACGGTCCATGTGACGTGCTCGCCGGCGGAGAGCCGGCCGGTACCCGCCCGCCGCACGGCGTCGCCCGTGGATCGCGTCAGCTGGCCGCGCCCTCGGCCACGAGCGACGCCTCCCAGCGCTCGGCGACGGACCGGAGCTCGCCGGCCATCGACGGCGCCATGCGGCCGTGGACCCGGACCGACCGCTCGCCGTACTCCAGCTCGACCGTGCCGCGCTCGCGAACGCGAGCCAGCAGCTCGCCCGCCGCATACGGGACCTCGGCGTCGACGTCCTCCCACAGCGACGCGAGCAGCGCCGCCATCGCACCGCGCAGCGCGTCGAGACCGAACCCGGTCTCCGCCGACACGAGCACGGATCCCGCGACCGCCGGCGCCGGCCGATCGCCATCGGCGCCCGGGTACAGCAGGTCGGCCTTGTTGAACGCGGTCAGCCGCGGCTTGTCGCCGGCACCGAGCTCGTCGAGGACGGTCTGGACCGTCGCACGGTGCTCGTCGGCGTGGGCATCGGCGACGTCGACGACCTCCACCAGCACGTCGGCGCGAGTGACCTCCTCGAGCGTCGCGCGGAAGGCGTCGACCAGCTGGTGCGGCAGCTTGTGGATGAACCCGACCGTGTCCGTGACGATCGCCGTCTGGCCGTCTCCCAGCTTCACCTGGCGTGAGGTCGGATCCAGCGTCGCGAACAGCTTGTCCTCGGCCTTCGCGACCTCAGAGCCGACGAGCGCGTTGAGCAGCGTCGACTTGCCGGCGTTCGTGTAGCCGACGATCGCGATCGTCGGGTACAGGCGGCGATCACGCCCGCGCGCCGCGGTCTGGCGCTGGCGGCGGACGTCCTCGACCCGCTCCTTCATCTTCTTGATCCGCTCGCGGATGATCCGGCGGTCGGTCTCGAGCTGCGACTCGCCGGGGCCGCGTGTGCCGATGCCGCCGCCCGTCCGCGACAGGTGGGTCCACAGGCGGGTCAGCCGCGGCAGCTGGTATTCGAGCTGCGCGAGCTCGACCTGGAGGCGCCCCTCGTGCGTCTGCGCGTGGAGCGCGAAGATGTCGAGGATCAGGCGGCTGCGGTCGATGACCTTGACGTTGAGCAGGCTCTCGAGCGCCTTCTGCTGCGCGGGGCTCAGCTCGTCGTCGGCGACCAGGAGGTCGTAGCCGGTCTCGGACTTCGCCTGGTTGAGCTCCTCCGCCTTGCCCTTGCCGACGTACCAGTTGGGGTCGACATGGCGGCGGTTCTGCCACTCGGCGCCGACGACGTCCGCGCCCGCCGTCGTGGCGAGCGCGGCGAGCTCGTTCAGGCTGTCCTCGGCGGTCCAGCCGGCGTCGTCGCCGGTGTCGACCGCCACGAGGAAGGCCTTCTCGGCGGGCGGGGCGAGGTCGATCGGGGCTCGGGCAGGCATGGGAGCCGTAGCATACCCGGCCCCCTCGCCTCGGCCGTCGTTCGCGCGCCTGCAAGGCCGGCTCGGCGACGCTCGTCGCGTTCCAGCCCGCGAGGAGCCGTTCCGTGACCGATTCCGAGACCGAGCACCTGCCGCCCGAGGACGTCGCCGCCCTCGAGGGAACGCCCTCGCCGCGCGACCAGGACGCGTTCGCCGAGCCGTTCGAAGTGGAGCACCGGGAGGCGCCGACCGACACCGAGCTCTACGAGGGCGACCTCGAGGCGGGCGTCCTGCAACCCGCGGGGGTACCGCTGGACGAGCTGACGATGCTCGAGGACCGGCCGGGCGAGACGGACGATCCGAACGTCGCCGCGGAAGAGGGCGAGACCTGGGTGCCGCCGATCGACCCGCCGGTGGTCGCCGACCGGACGTCCCCCGACGGGATGACCATCGCCGCGGGCTTTGGGGAGTCGGCGGACGCCGAGCCGTTCGACGCCGACCATCACTCGAGCGCCCTGACCGATGACGACGAGGTGACGTCCCGGGTCCGCGAGGCGCTGCTGGCCGACGCCAGGACGTCGCGGCTCGCCGACCGCGTGGCCGTCGAGACGGAGGCCGGCACGGTCACGATCGCCGGCGTCGTCGACGACCTCGAGGACAGCGACCTGCTGGCCGAGGTCGCCGCGACCGTGACGGGGGTGACCGACGTCGTCGACGAGACGAGCGTCGAGGGGTTGTAGGGTCGCGCCGCCCCCAACGCCCTGCGCGCTTCGGCCTATCGCCCCAGCTTGCCGACCTTGTCCGCGAGCGCCTCCTGCGCCTTGCGCAGCCGCACGACCTCCTCCGCGACGTCGCGCAGGGCGCGCTCGACGTCGCCGAGCTCCGCCCGCACGGCGCGACGCATCGCCGCGTCCATGTCGTTCGTGCTCCGGCTCGACGTGCTGCGGCCGCGCGTCCGCCTCGGCGGGTCGGTGACGTCCTTCAGGATCTTGCCGATGTCGATGCTGAGGCCGAGGGGCTGATCGTCGGTTGCCATCCGGTCACGGTAGCGCACCGAGGAAGGCCGACAGCCGGTCGCGGGCCGCCGGCGCAGGGTCGCCGGTGGCGTCCAGGACCTCGAGCGACGGCTCGCGTCGGAACCACGTCCCCTGGCGCTTCGCGAACTGGACGTTCCGGAGGGCGTCGAGGTCGATCGCCTCGTCGAGCGTGAGCTCGCCGTCGAGGTGCGCCCAGCTCTCGTGGTAGCCGATGGCGGTGAACGCGCGCAGGGCCGGGTCCCAGCGCTCGCGGAGGGCTCGCGCCTCGTCCACCAGCCCCGCGTCGAACTGGGCTCGAGCGCGGGCCGCGATCCGGCGGCGGTGCTCGGCGGGCTCCACCACGAGCTGGAGACCCAGCACCGGGCCCGGGTAGCCCGCCGGTTCCGGCAGCGGTGCGTCGCCCTCGATCGTCGCGATCTCGAGGGCGCGGACGACGCGCCGCGGGTTGCGCAGGTCCGTGCGGGCGGCGAGCGACGGCGCGAGGGTCGCGAGGCGATGAGCGAGCGCCTCGACGCCGTCCCGGAGAAGGTCCGCTTCGAGTGCGGCGCGGATGTCGGCATCCGACGGGAGCGTTTCGGTGTCGATGCCCGCCGTCACGGCGCGCAGCCAGAAGCCGGTGCCGCCGGCGAGGATCCCGATGCCGCCGCGCGCCCCGAGCGCGTCGAGTGCCCCGAGCGCGTGCGCCCGGAAGTGCGCGACCGAGTACGGCCGGTCGGGGTCCACGAGGTCGATGCCGTGGTGGACGACGCGCCGGCGCTCGTCCGGCGTGGCCTTCGCCGTCCCGATGTCCAGGCCGCGGTACACCTGCCGGGAGTCCGCGGACACGATCTCCGCGGGGATGCCGCGCCCCGCGAGCGTTTCCGCCAGCTCGATCGCGAGCCCGGTCTTGCCCGTCGCCGTCGGCCCGCCGATGACGATCAGGGGTGCGAGCGTCAGGCGAGGACTCCGCGCAGCGCGTACGGGCCGGCATGCTCGATCCGGACGTCCACCAGGCGGCCGACGAGTCCCGCCGGACCTGCGAGGTGGGCGAGCTTGTTCTCGCGCGAACGGCCGGTCAGGTGCGACACCCCGTCGGGGAGCCTTGCGAAGGCGTCGCGCGACTCCGACGTGCCCTCTGCCTCCTCGTCCTCGTGGTCGTGGCTCCGCGGCGGGACGATCGTGTCGACGAGGACCTCGGTCGTGCGGCCGAGCCAGGCGCGGTTGCGCTCGAGCCCGATCCCCTCCTGGAGCGCGAGCAGCTCGTTGAGCCGGCGGCGCTTCTCCGCAGGCGGGACGTCGTCGGCGAGGCGGGTCGCCGGCGTCCCGGGTCGCTCGCTGTACGCCGCCGCGAAGACCTGGTCGTAGCGGATCGCGTCGAGCAGGCGCAGCGTCGCCGCGTATTCCGCTTCGGTCTCGCCGCAGAACCCGACGATGACGTCCGTCGACAGCGCGATGCCGGGCACCGCCTCGCGGATCCGCGTGAGGCGCTCCCGGTAGTGCTCGATCGTGTATTGCCGGCCCATCCGCCGGAGCATCGGGTCCGAGCCGGACTGGACCGGGAGATGCAGCGCCTCGCAGACGGATGGGCAGTCGCGGAGGGCGTCGATCAGCCGGTCGGACAGGTCCCACGGATGCGAGGTCACGAACCGGAGCCGCGGGATCGCCGGCCTGCCGTCGGCGGTGCGGAGCGCGTCGATCGCCCGGATCAGCTCCGCGAGGTCCGGCCGGCCCTCGCGGTCCTGGCGGCGCCCGACCGTGCGGGCGGTGTGGACATGGCCGAAGCGCGCCTCGGGCTCGAGGTCGTGGCCGTAGCTGTTGACGTTCTGGCCGAGCAGCGTGACCTCTCGGTACCCGGTCGCCGCGAGCGCGCGTGCCTCGTCGACGATCTCGTCGAACGGTCGGCTCCGCTCGGGGCCGCGGCTGAACGGGACGATGCAGTACGTGCAGGTCTTGTCGCAGCCGTAGATGATCGGGAGCCAGGCGCTGATCGCCGAGTGGCGGCTCACCGCGCCGCCGGCGATCGCCTCGGTCCGGGCGCGGACCAGGTGGGTCGCGTCGGACACCGTCGCCCCGTGGACGACGGTCGTCGCGGACGTCGTCGAGAACGCGCCGACGGGCGCCTGCGCGGACGCGAGGCCGAGCCGGTCGACGAGCTCGGGCTCCTCGTCGGGACGCAGGAACAGGTCCACCGCCGGATACCGTCGCCGGAGCCCGGCGCGGTTCGACTCGCGGACCGAGCAGCCCGTCATGACGACCCGCATCCCGGGATTGCCGCGCTTGAGCAGCTGCAGGTGGCCCTGCCGCCCGATGACCTTCGCCTCGGCGGCCTCGCGGATCGCACAGGTGTTGATGACGACGAGGTCGGCGGCATCCATCGTGCCCGCCTCCTCGCAGCCCGCCGCGATGAGGCGCCCCGCCATCTCCTCGGAGTCGCTCTTGTTCATCTGACAGCCCAGCGTCCAGACGAAGAACGACGGCAGGCTCCGGAGCTCCGGACGGAACTCGCGGAGGCGCTCGTCGTCGGGCGTGAGCGGCGCGCGCGGGCCCGCGGGGGCGACGGCCGGCGGCGCGATGTCGAGGACGGGCAGGGCTCGGGTCGGCATGACCGGGAGATGGTAGTGCGTGTCCCGCTCCCGAGGGCGGACTTGGCCTCCGATACCCTCCACGCATGGACTGGATCACGAACCCCGAGGCGTGGGTCGCGCTGCTCACCCTGACCGTCATGGAGATCGTCCTCGGCATCGACAACGTCGTGTTCATCTCCGTGCTGGTGCAGCGGCTGCCCGCCGACGCGCGCGACCGCGCCCGCACGATCGGTCTCGGGCTCGCGATGGTCATGCGGATCGCGTTGCTGCTGACGATCTCCTGGATCGTGGGCCTCAGCCAGCCGCTGGTCACGATCGGCGACTACGAGCTCTCGGTCCGCGACCTCATCCTGATCGGCGGCGGCCTGTTCCTCATCTGGAAGGCCACCACCGAGGTCCACGAGGCGCTCGAGGGCGACGAGGGCCGCCAGGCGGCGCAGGGAACCGCCACGACGGGCGCCGTCCTTGCCCAGATCGTCGTGCTCGACATCGTGTTCTCGCTCGACTCGGTCCTGACCGCGGTCGGGATGGCAAACGACATCGGGGTCATGGTGACGGCGGTGATCATCGCGGTCGGCGTGATGCTGTTCGCGTCCGGCCCGATCTCCCGCTTCGTCCACGAGCACCCGACGGTGAAGATGCTGGCCCTGTCGTTCCTGCTGCTCATCGGCGTGACGTTGCTCGCCGACGGGTTCGGTGTGCACGTCGAGAAGGGCTACATCTACGCCGCGATGGGCTTCGCCGTGTTCGTGGAGGCCCTGAACCTCTACGCGCGCCGCGGGCGGGAGCGCCGCACCGTGCGGCTGCACCCGACCTTCGTCAAGGACGAGCCGCCCCCGGCGACCGGCTGAGCGCATCGCGGACCCCGGCGACGAGCGCGTCGGGCATGACCAGGCCGGCGTGTGCCTCGGCGTAGGAGCCGAGGTCGCCGTGATAGTCCGTGCCGCCGGTGGCGACAAGGCCGAGCGCCCGGGCCACGTTCGCCATCGCGTCGCGCTGCTCGGCGTCGAAGCTGCGGTGGTTGGTCTCGAGGCCGTTCAGCCCGTCGTCCATCAGGGTCCGCAGCAGGGAGATCCGGTCCGGCGCCCACGGGAAGTGCGCCAGCGATGCGAGGCCACCGGCCGCCCGGATCACCCGGATCGCCTCGAGCGGGCCGAGGCCCGTCCGCGGCACGTACGCCGGCTTGCCCCACGAGAGCCAGCGCTCGAAGGCGTCCTCGACGCTCGCGGCGTGGCCGGCGGCCACGAGCGCCCGCGCGACCGTGGGGCGGCCGAGCGCGTCGTCCCGGCTCAGCGTCCCGGGGTCCAGGTACGCGTCGATCGGCATCCCGAGATCGCCCAGTCGCGCGCGCGTGGTCTCGAACCGCGCCCGGCGGGCGCCGCGCTGGGACGCGAGCGCTGCCTCGAACGCGGCGTCGTCGGGATCCACGCCGATCCCGAGCACGTGGAGCTCCCCCTGGGGAAGCGCGATGTCGAGCCCGCGCGTGACGGCGTTGATCTCGACGGCCGGGATCAGCTCGAGGCCGTCCGGGAGCGGCGCGGCGCCGGTAGCCGTGAGCTCGCGATACGCGGCCAGGTTGTCGTGGTCCGAGATGGCGAACAGCCGCACGCCGGCCGCGAACGCCTGGCGGACGAGCTCCGCGGGCTCGAGGACGCCATCCGAGCGAAGCGTGTGGGCGTGGAAGTCGGCGACGGCATCGCCGGGGACGAAGGGTTCCGCGTCCTCGCCGTCCTCCGGGGGCCGCGCGTGCCGGGACGTCACCCTCAGACCTCGACGACCCGCGCGACGCGCTCGACCTGGAGCGCGCGGCCCGTCGCGGGGTCGATGTCCACCTGGCAGGCGTTGAAGATCACGGGGCCCTCGCCGACCTCGAACCGCGTCGGCAGCGCGTTGATGAACCGCGGCAGGACCGTCGCGGGGTTGAACCCGATGACGCTCCAGATCGGCCCCGTCATGCCGAGGTCCGTCTGGTAGGCCGTCCCCTTCGGCAGGATCCGCTCGTCGCCGGTCACGACGTGCGTGTGCGTCCCGACCACGACGGAGACGCGCCCGTCGAGGTACAGCCCGAGCGCGTTCTTCTCCGACGTGATCTCGCAGTGGAAGTCCACGAGCCGGATGGGCGGCAGCGGCTCGGAGGCCTCGTCGAGCAGCCGGTCCATCTCCGTGAACGGGTTCTCGATCGGCTGCATGTAGGTGCGGCCCTGGAGGTTGACGACGGCCAGCTCCGAGCCGTCGAGGGCGTCGTACGTGCCCCAGCCGCGGCCCGGGACGCCGTGCGTGCCGTAGTTGAGGGGCCGCAGGACGCGCTCCGTCTGGTCGAGATACGGGAGGATCTCGCGCTTGTCCCAGATGTGGTTGCCGCTGGTGATCACGTCGACGCCGGCCCCGTACAGCGCCTCCGCGGTGGAGACCGTGAGGCCCATCCCGCCGGCGAGGTTCTCGCCGTTCGCCGTCACGAAGTCGAGGCCGCGCTCCTCGCGCAGGCCGGGCAGGACCTGCTCGACGGCGACGCGGCCGGGCTTGCCGATGATGTCGCCGATCATCAGCACCCGGCAGGCGCCCGCCGGGCGCGGCGCGGCCCCGTTCGGGGGGTTGCCCATCCCGCCGGGGTTGCCGGCGCCGGCGGCCATCGGGTCGGAACCCGCTACTTGGCGTATTCGACGGCGCGCGTCTCGCGGATGACCGTCACCTTGATCTGACCCGGGTAGGTCAGGCTGTCCTCGATCTTCTTGACGATGTCTCGCGCGAGCCGCGTCGCCGACAGGTCGTCGATCTCCTCGGGGCGGACGAGGATCCTGACCTCGCGGCCCGCCTGCACGGCGAACGAGCGCTCGACGCCACCGAAGCTCTCGGCGATCGCTTGGAGGTCCTCGAGGCGCTTGACGTAGGTCTCCATCGTCTCACCGCGGGCGCCCGGACGGGACGCCGAGATCGCGTCGGCCACGAGGACGACCGGCGCCTCGGGACAGGCGAACTCGACCTCCTGGTGATGCGCGGCGATTCCGTTCACGACCTTGAACGGCATGTTGTGCTTCTGGGCGATGCTCGCGCCGATCGCGGCGTGCGGGCCCTCCACCTCGTGGTCGACGGCCTTGCCGATGTCGTGGAGCAGGCCGCCGATCTTGGCGGCGTTGATGTCGAGTCCGAGCTCGGCGGCCATGACCGCCGCGAGGTGGGACGTCTCGACGCTGTGGACGAGCACGTTCTGCCCGTAGCTCGTGCGGTACTTGAGCCGGCCCAGGAGCTTGACCAGCTCGGGCGGGAGGCCCGGGACGCCCGCGTCGTAGGCGGCCTGCTCGCCGGCCTGGCGGATCACGAGGTCGACCTCGGCGCGCGCCTTGTTGACGACCTCCTCGATGCGCCCGGGGTGGATGCGGCCGTCGGCAATGAGCTTGGTGATCGCGAGCCGCGCGACCTCGCGGCGGACGGGGTCGAAGCCGCTGAGGATGACGGTCTCGGGCGTGTCGTCGATGATCAGGTCGATGCCGGTCGCCTGCTCGAGCGCGCGGATGTTGCGCCCCTCGCGGCCGATGATCCGGCCCTTCATCTCGTCGCTCGGCAGGTGGATGACCGAGACCGTGTGCTCCGCCGTGTGATCCGCGGCGACGCGCTGCATCGCCGTCACGATGATCTCGCGCGCCTTGTCCTGGGCCTCCTCGCGGGCGCGGCGCTCGATCGATCGCGCGAGCTTGACCGCGTCGTGCTCGGCCTCCTCGCGGATCGCCTCGAGCAGGATGCCCTTGGCGTCGTCGGCGGACATCCCGGAGACCTTCTCGAGGGCCGCGACGCGCTCCTGGTTGAGGCGTCCAAGCTCTTCGCGCTGGACCTCGACCTCGCGCTCGCGATCCGCGATCTTGCGGCTCTTCTCCTCGAGAAGATCGGCGCGCTGGTCGAGCTGCTCGTCGCGGGTCAGGAGGCGTCGCTCGAGGCCCTGGAGCTCGTTCCGCTTCGCGCGGGCCTCCTCCTCGGCCTCACGCTGGAGCTTCAGCTTCTCGTCCTTCGCCTCGAGGATCATGTCCTTCTGCTGGGTCCGCGCCTCGGCCACGATGCGGGCGGCCTTGTCCTGGGCCGCCTTCAGCGTCTGGTTCGAGAGCGCGCCGCGGGCGACGAACCCCACGGCAACCCCAACGGCGCCCGCGGCCAACACGGCCACGAGGGCGACGATCGGTTCCATCTTCGGTTCCTCCCACCCGGCGGAACTGATGCGCCGGGCGTGTCAGCGTGATTCGGCTCGGGCTACGCGGCGTCGGACGACGCTTGGGCTGGGGACCGGGTGGGCCCGCTCGGGGACTCCGCCCGCTCTCCGCCTCCGCCGCGGCTCGCCCGGAACACGGCCATTCGGGTCCGTGTCCGGTTGACTCCGTAGCCTACACCGCGCCACCGCAATGGGCTTGTCGCATCCCGGGGTCGGCCGAACGCGTCCCTGTTCCGGAGCGGCGTCGGCGCGCCGGCACGTGGTCAGGTCGACGGCTCGTCCACGGTCGGCTCCGCGAGGGCGCGGCGAGAGACCGTCGAGCACACATCGGGCGGAAAGCCGTTGCGCGCGAGGACGCCATACGCCTTCTGCAGCCGCCGTCGCGGGTCCGGCTCACGGAGCAGCGACGGCAGCTTCTTCGCGAGAAGCCGCTCGGCGGCGGCCTCGTCGGCGGTCACGAACTCGCCCTCCCCTCCTCCGCCGTCCTCGCGCTCGTCGAGCACGGCGTCGACAACGCCGCGGTCCACGCCCTTGAGCTGCAGCTCACGGCGGAGGGCGTGCTCGCCGCGCGGCCGCGCGCGATCCCGCGACGCGACCCACGAGCGCGCGAACGCCTCGTCGTCGAGATACCCCATGCCGGCGAGCCGCGTCACGGCGCCGTCGACGAGCTCGGCCCGGAAGCCCATCGTCGTCAGCCGCCGGCGCACCTCCGTCACGCTCCGCGGCCGCGCCTCGAGGTAGCGGGCGGCAGCATCGAGAACCTCGGCCGGATCGTCGACCTTCGCGCGTTCCGCCCTGCGCTGGGCGTAGCTCGACCGGCGACGCCGACCAGCGTCGGCGCCCTCGGTCACGGCGCGGTGCTCCGCGCGCGGGGCCTACTCGGCCTCTTCGATGCCCTCGACCGGCAGCGCCACGTCGCTCATCTTCGCCCGGATGCGGCGGTCGATCTCCGTCGCGACGTCCGCGTTGTTCTTGAGGAACTCCTTCGCGGCCTCGCGACCCTGGCCGAGGCGCGTGTCGCCGAACGTGAACCAGGCGCCGGTCTTCGACACGACGTCCATCGCCACGCCGACGTCCAGCAGGCCGCCTTCCTTCGAGATGCCCTCGCCGTACATCACGTCGAACTCGGCGACGCGGAACGGCGGCGAGACCTTGTTCTTGACGACCTTCACGCGGACCCGGTTGCCCACCGATTCCGTGCCGGTCTTGATCGTCTCGACGCGCCGGATGTCGAGGCGGACCGAGGCGTAGAACTTGAGCGCGCGGCCGCCCGGCGTCGTCTCGGGGTTGCCGAACATCACGCCGATCTT
>JAICUI010000005.1 GCA_025935925.1 Chloroflexota bacterium | reverse complement strand
GTGGCGGAACCGGCCCAGCCATGCCTCGTACGGCGCCCGGAGCGGGCGGCGACCGCTCAGGTCCAGCGCGCCGAGGCTGTTGCCGTGATAGCTGCCCCAGCGCGCGATGACGGTCTCGCGGTCCGGCTCACCGCGCGCCAGCTGGATCGCGCGGGCGAGCTTGAGCGCGGTCTCGATCGCCTCCGACCCACCGGAGACGGGATAGAGCGCGGGATCTTCGACCGGGAGGTGCGGCGCCAGCTCCCGCGCGTACCGCTCCAGCGCCTCGGTCGTGAACGCCGAGCCGTGCGCGTACGCGAGCGTCCCGAGCTGGTCCGCAGCCGCCTGTGCGACCTCCCGGCGGCCATGCCCGATCCCGACGACCACCGCGCCGCCCGCGGCGTCGAGATACTCGCGGCCGTCCGCGTCGACGATGGTCGCGCCGTGCGCGCTGACGGCGACCGGCGGCTCGGCGACCGACGCGCGGCGGAACACCCGTCCGGTCATGCGGGTTCCTTGGTCGCGTCGCGAACCTGTTCGACCGTCGGCTCCGCGTCGACTTCCGCCTTCGTGTCACCCGGGACCGGTCCCAGGAGCGCGACGAACCAGCGGGCGCCCGGGAACGGCATGAGGATCGCGCGCATCGCGATCGTCAGCGGCACCGCCAGCAGCGCGCCCATCGGGCCGATGATCACCGTCCAGGCGAGGATCGAGATGATCGTGACGACCGGGCTGAGGTCGAGGCTGATCGAGAGCAGCCTGGGCTGGAGCACGTAGTCGAAGGCGAGGTTGATCGCCACGTACCCCGCGACGACCGCGATCGCGGGCCCGATCCCGCCGTCGAAGAACGCGAGGAGCGCGGGTGGGACGAGCGCGATCACGAAGCCGATGTTGGGGACGAACGAGAACAGGAACGAGACGACGCCCCAGAGGATCGCGTACGGGACGCCGAGGACGAGGAGCAGGACCGCGTCCGCGATCGCCGCTGCGCCACCCAGCGTCGCCCGCACCTTGACGTACACGACGAGCTCCGTGGCGAGGGCGTCGTAACGCCCGACGACGTTCGCCGAGGTCGCCGCGAGCAGCCGGCCACGCAGCCGGTCGGCGTCGATCAGCAGGTACGTCACGATCAGGACCGCCATCAGCAGCGCGGTGACGGCCGGGGCGACGGCGCCGAGCAGCGACCGCGCGACCGACAGCAGCTGCGCCGGATCGACGACGGGGACGTCGCCGGGCGGCACGCCGGTCGCGATCCCGAACTGCTCGGCGACCTGGCGCAGCGCGTCCGCGATCCGCTCGGTGTCCTGCGAGATCTCCGCGCTGAGCGCGACGACCGACGCGACGAGCGCCGCGGCCAGGGACCCGATGATCAGCACGAAGGCTGCGACCGTGACGCCGACGGCGACGCCGCGCCTCGCCCCGCGTCGCTGGAGCGCGAGCATCCCCGCCCGGCAGACCACCGCGGCGAGCGCGCCGAACGCGACCGTCGCCACCACGCCCTGCGCCAGCCCGACGCCGACCGCGAGGACGACGAGCGCGGCGAGGACCAGCACCGGGCGGAACAGGGACGGCGGATCCGCGAGCGCCTCGCCGACCCGCGGGTTGATGGACGGCATCCGGGGATCGTAACCGGGCCGTGGCGTCGCCCGGCGGCCGAGCGGGCCGTCGCGCCGGACATCGCCGGCGGCGTGACGGCTCCGGGCATGCTACCGTGAGCGACTCGACGATACTTGCATAGGTTTGTGCAGGATTTTGGCCCGCCCGACCTCGTCCGACCCCGAGTGGCTCTCCCTCGCCGAAGCCAGCAGGCTGCTGGGCGTCTCGAACGCGACGCTGCGCCGCTGGAGCAACGCCGGCCGCATCCGCTCGTTCACCACGCCGGGCGGCCACCGGCGGTTTTCGCGCTCCGCGCTCGAGCGCCTCCTTCCCGCCGAGCGGCAGCGCCGGCCCTCGATCGCCGACTCGGGCCTCACGCCCGCCAGGCTCGCACGGACCTATCGCCGCGAGGGCCGCACGGGAACCGCGTCGATGCCGTGGGTCCTCGCCCTGACCGACGAGCAGCGCCTGCTGTTCCGCGAGCGCGGCCACGTCCTTGCCGCGAGCCTCGTGCAGTACCTCGACGCGACGCTCCCCGAGAGCGCGGCGCACCACCTCCGGTCCGCCGAGGTGTCCGCGGCGGAATACGGCTCGGTCGCGGCAGGGCTCGGGCTCTCGCTCAACCAGACCGTGGAGGGGTTCCTGCGGTTCCGGGCGCCGTTCCATCACGAGCTCGCCGCGACCGCGCGACGACGCGGCTTCGACACCGCCCAGACCACCGACCTGCTCGAGACCGCGGAACGAGCGATGGACACGTTGCTCGTCGCCACGATGACGGGGCACAGCCTCGCCTCAGGCCGGGGTGGCGGGCGTCGGCGCAGCGAGCCTGCGAGCGGCAACGAGGGCGGACCGGCGTGACCGGGGCTCAGCCGACCGTCGTCGCGCTCGCCGCGCACACCAGGAACGTCCCCATGGCGACCCGAAGCGCCCTCGACGCCGCGCTCGGCCAGCTCGACCTGCCGCTCGTCCTCGTCCGGACGTGTCACCGCATCGACGCCTTCGCCGCACCCAACCCTCCCGACATCGCGGCCGCCGTCGCCGCGCTCGCGGCGGTGGCGCCCGACGGCGCGCGGCTGCTGGTCGCCGAGGATGCGATCCGGCACGCGATCGCCGTCGCCTCCGGGCGGGATTCGGTCGTGCCCGGCGAGGACCAGATCCTGCACCAGGTCCGTGTCGCGCTGGACGACGCGCGCGCCGCGGGACGCCTCTCGCCGGTGCTGGAGCGGCTGTTCGCGAGCGCGCTGCGAGCGGGCCGCCGGTCGCGCTCGTGGCTGCCGGGCCGGCCGCGGTCGCTCGCCGACGAGGCGCTCGATGCGATTCGGGACGCGTCGGGGCGGGACCTCCAAGGACAGGACGTGCTCGTCGTCGGCGCGGGCGCGATCGGGACGCTCGCCGCCCGCGCGGCGCGGCATGCGGGGGCAAACGTGGTCGTGGCGAATCGGACGCCCGAGCGCGCCGCCGCGCTGGCGGGTTCGGTCGACGGCGGCGTCGCGCCGCTCGACCCGGGCGTCGACATCGCCGCGCCCGACATCGTGGTCGTCGCGATCCACGGCCGCTGGTCGGTCGCGGACGCGACCGCAGCGCACCTCGTCCGATCCGGCACCTGGGTCGCGGACCTGTCGGTGCCGCCCGCCGTCGATCCCGCGCTCGCCGTCGACCTCGGGGACCGCTACGTCGATGCGGACCGGCTCGCGGCGACGGCGGGTGCACGAGCCGGCGACGCGGCCTGGGCTCGGCGGGTCGATCGGCTGGTCGACGAGACGACCGCCGAGATGGTCGACTGGCTGACGCGATCGTCGGGACGCGCCGCGGCGCGCGCGCTGATCGAGCGCGCCGAGCGCGAGCGCCGCGCGGAGCTCGACCTGCTGTACCGCCGCCGACCCGCGCTCGACGCGGCGGATCGCGAGGCGATCGAGCACATGACGCGCCACCTCGCCGATCGGCTGCTCCAGGCGCCCCTCGAGCGGCTCGGCCGGGATGCGGAGGGCGACGCCGGCCGCGCCGTCCGCGACCTGTTCGCGCTGTGAGCTCGCCGGTGCTCCGGGTCGGGACGCGCGGGAGCGCGCTCGCGCTCGCGCAATCGCGCCTGGTCGTCGAGGCGCTCGAGCCCGCGGGTGTCGAGGCACGGCTGGTCGTGATCGAAACCGACGGCGACCGGCGTGCGCCGGACACCGCGTGGGGCGAGGGGGCGTTCGTGGCCGCGCTGGAGGCGGCGCTGCTCGATGGGCGCGTCGACGTCGCGGTGCACAGCGCGAAGGACGTGCCGACGGACCTCGATCGCCGCCTCGAGATCGCCGCGTACCTCCCGCGTGCGGATCCCCGCGACGCGCTCGTCGTGCGGGCCGGGGCCGCCGCGCAGACGATCGATGACCTGCCGGTCGGCGCTCGCGTCGGCACCGACAGCCCGCGCCGGACCGCCTTCCTCCGTGCTCGCCGCCCGGACCTCGCCGTCCATCCGCTGCATGGCAACGTCGACACGCGCCTGCGCCGGCTCGACGGCGGCGAAACCGACGCGCTCGTCCTCGCGTGCGCGGGACTGGACCGACTCGGGCTGGGCGGCCGGATCGCGGAGCGGATCGCCCCCACGACCGTGCTTCCGGCACCCGGGCAGGGTGCGATCGCCGTCGAGGTGCGGGTCGACGACGAGGCCGCCGCCATCGTCCGGTGCGTCGACGACCCGGACACGCGCTTCGCCGTAGAGGCGGAGCGATCGTTCCTGCACGCCTCCGGTGGAGGGTGCCGGTCGCCGTACGCCGCCGTCGCGACCGTCGCCGGTGGACGCCTCTCCATCCTGGCTGGCCATGCCGCCCCGGATGGGAGCCGCGTCGATCTCGAGCAGGATGCCGGGCCACCCGCCGACGGACGGGCACTCGCGGCGAGGCTTGCGGCGCGACTCCTCGGCGCCGCGCGCGACGACGCCGGACCGCGGGTCCTCGTGGTCCGTCCCGACGGGCAGGCGGCGGAGCTGGTGGCCGCCCTGCTCGGGGCCGGCCTCCGGCCGGTCCATGTCCCGACGATCGAGATCCGGCCGCTGGCGGCCGATGGCCTCCGCTCCGCCGCTGCCGCCATCGACACGTTCGCATGGGTGGTGGTGACCAGCGTCAACGGTGTCGATGCGGCGGTCCGCAACGGCGTGGGCGCGACCACCCGCCCTGCGCTGGGCTGGGCGGCAGTGGGAGACGGCACGGCGGCGGCGCTCACCCGGGCGGGCGTCGGCGTCGGCTTCCGGCCCTCGTCGGCGTCCGCAGCGCGCCTTGCTGCCGAGCTGCCGGTTCGGCGCGGCGACCGGGTGCTGGTGATCCGCGGCGAGCTCGCGGGCGAGCGCCTGGCGGCCGAGCTTCGTGCGCGAGGTGCGCTCGTCGACAACGTCGCCGCGTACGCGACGGTCGAGGCCCCTCCGGCGTCCCGTCCGCGGCTGCGCGGGGCGCTCGCGCGGGCGATGGACGCGGTCGTGATCACGAGCGCGTCGGCCGCACGCGGCCTCGTCACGCTCGCCGACGAGGCCGGGGCCGATGTCCGCGACCTCCCGGCCGTCTGCATCGGAGCGCCCTCGGCGGACGAGGCGCGCCGGCTCGGATTCCGCAACGTCACGGTCGCCTCGTCGCCGGCGACCGCCGACATCGTCACCGCGACCGAGCAGGTCCTCGCGACGAGCAACCGCAACGCGACGACGGCGACGACCGACGCCGGCCCGGGGAGCGCCGCCCCCGCCTGCGCGGCACCCCAGCCGGAGGTACCCGCACATGGTCCAGCTTGAGCCCCTGGCTCCGCGCGCGGACCCGGAGCCGCGCGATCCGAGTCCCGGCCACGGCGGTTCCGCGACGGGCCCGTCGCTCCCGACCGTACGCCCGCGGCGGCTGCGGCGGACGGCCGCCATGCGGTCGCTCGTCCGCGAGACCCGGATCCACCCGTCGATGCTCGTCGCGCCGCTGTTCATCCAGCCCGGCGACCGCGTCCGGACGTCCGTCGCGTCGATGCCGGGTGTCGACCGCCTCACCGCCGATCTCGCCGTCGCGGAAGCGGAGCGCCTCGCCCGGCTGGGCGTCGGCGGTGTCCTCCTGTTCGGCCTGGCGGACGCCAAGGACGCCGAGGGAAGCGGCGCGTGGGACGACGAGGCACCCGTCCAGCAGGTGCTCCGTGGGATCCGTGCCCAGGGGCTCCCCCTCGTCACGATCGCCGACACGTGCCTGTGCGAGTACACCTCCCACGGCCATTGCGGGTCGCTGGGGCCGGACGGCGACGTGGACAACGACCGGACGCTCCGCTCGCTCGCGGCCACGGCGGTGAGCCAGGCCCGGGCCGGTGCCGACATCGTCGCGCCGAGCGCGATGATGGACGGGCAGGTTCGAGCGATCCGCGAGGCGCTCGACGGCGAGGGGCTGACCGGGGTCGCGATCATGGCGTACGCCGCGAAGCACGCATCCGCGTTCTACGGCCCGTTCCGCGACGCCGCGGACAGCGCGCCGGCGTTCGGCGATCGACGCGCGTACCAGATGGATCCCGCCAACGGCGACGAGGCGATGCGCGAGGTGGCGCTCGACGTCGCGGAAGGCGCCGACATCATCCTCGTCAAGCCGGCGCTGCCGGCGCTCGATCTCGTCGCGGCGGTCCGTGCGCGCTGGGACCTCCCCGTCGCGGCGTACCAGGTCTCGGGCGAGTTCGCGATGCTCGCGGCAGCCGCGGATCGCGGGTGGATCGACGGACCCCGGGCGATGGACGAGGCGGTCACCGCGATCGTCCGCGCCGGTGCGGGCATCGTGATCACCTACGCCGCGGGCGACATCGCGGCCAGGATTGCGGACGCTCGATGAGCGCCGATCCGCAGGTCTACGTCCAGGCGCTCGCCCTCGGGATCGACCCGGCGTGGCGACGGCAGGCGGCCGAAGCCCGGTGCGAGGACGGCCGCGCCTTCGTCGGGGCGCTCGAACGGACGCGATCCACCGGCACGACGACCGGCGTGCACTCGTCGATCGGCCTCGAGCCTGGCGTCGACCTCCTGCTGTGGCGCACGGCGCCCAGCGTCGACGTGCTCGAGACGACCGCCGCGGCGCTGCTCACCGCGGGCGTCGGCGGCTGGGCGTCCGTGACGCACTCGTTCATCGGGCGGATCGGCCCCTCGCAGTACGTCCGCAAGCCCACCGAGCAGGAGCAGTCGACGCTCGCGGACGACGCGTCGCGCTACCTCGTCGTCTACCCGTTCAGCAAGTCCGCCGACTGGTACCTGCTCGCGCGCGAGGCGCGGCAGGGCGTCATGAACGAGCACATGCGCATCGGCCACGACTACCCGGCGGTCCGTCAGGCGCTGGCCTACTCGTTCGGGCTCGACGGGCAGGACTTCGTCGTCGCGTACGCCACGGACGACCTCGTCGCCTTCGGGGACCTCGTGCGCGCCCTGCGCGGGACGGAGAGCCGCCGATCGACGGTGAGCGACACGCCGATCCTGCTCGGCGTCCGGCGATCGATCTCCGAGGTCCTCGAGCTGCTCGGGGCGACGACGTGACGGCGCCCGCGCGGTCGCGGAGCACCGCCCTCGTCGAGCGCGCGTCGGCGCTGTTTCCCGGCGGCGTCAACAGCCCCGTTCGCGCGTTCGGCGCCGTCGGGCGTCCCCCGCTCGTCCTCGAGCGCGGCGCCGGTCCCTTCGTGTGGGACGCCGACGGCAACCGGTACGTCGACTACGTTGGGGCCTGGGGAGCGGCGGTCCTCGGTCACCGCGACCCTGCCGTCATGGACGCGATCGCAGCGGCCCTCGACAACGGCCTCGCGCTCGGTGCGACACACCCGCTCGAGATCGAGCTCGGCGAGGCGATCCGCGCCGCGATGCCGTCGATCGAGCGCCTCCGGTTCACCTCGTCGGGCACCGAGGCCGTGATGAGCGCGCTGCGCGTTGCGCGCGCCGCGACCGGCCGCGACCTCGTGGTCAAGTTCGCGGGGGGCTACCACGGCCACGCGGACTCGCTGCTCGTGGAGGCAGGGTCCGGCGTGGCGACGCTGGCGATCCCGGGAACCGCCGGCGTCCCCGAGGCCGTCGCCGCCACCACGGTGGTCCTTCCGTTCAACGACCCCAATGCCGCGACGCTCGCCTTCGCGCGGCTCGCCGGCCGCATCGCCGCCGTGATCGTCGAACCGGTCCCCGCGAACGTCGGCGTCATCGCCCCGGCACCCGGCTTCCTCGAGCTGCTCCGCGAGCTGACGCGAGCCGACGGCGCGCTCCTCGTGTTCGACGAGGTCATCACGGGCTTTCGCGTCGGGCCGGGCGGGGCGCAGGCGCGCTTCGGGATCCGGCCTGACCTGACGACGCTCGGCAAGGTCATCGGCGGCGGGATGCCCATCGGCGCCTACGGGGGCCGAGCGGATCTGCTCGACCTCGTGGCGCCCGAAGGCCCGGTCTACCAGGCGGGCACGCTGTCGGGTCATCCGCTCGCGATGGCCGCGGGGCTCGCGACGCTGCACGCGCTGGACGCAAGCCGCTGGCCCCCCTTCGAGGACCTCGTCGCGGACCTCGCGGACGGCCTGCGCGACGCCGCCGACGCCGCGGGTTGTGCGGCGTCCGTCGCCCGGGTCGGGCCGATGCTCACGGTGTTCTTCCGTCCGACGCCGCCGACCGATGCCACCGAAGCGCTCGCGTCCGACCGCGACGCCTACGGCCGGTTCTTCGGGGCGATGCTGGACCGCGGGATCCTGCTGCCGCCGTCGCCCTTCGAGGCGTGGTTCCCGTCCATGGCCCATGGACGGGACGAGGTCACGGCGACGGTCGATGCCGCGCGCGCGGCGTTCCGTGAGGCGCGCGCGTGAACGACCGGTTGCTGCGCGCCTGCCGGCTCGAACCCGTCGACGCGACGCCCGTGTGGTTCATGCGGCAGGCGGGACGGTCGTTCGCGGCGTACCGGCGACTCAGGGAGCGGTACGGGATCCTCGAGCTCGCCAAGACGCCCGAGCTGTGCGCGGAGGTCACGCTGATGCCCGTGCGCGAGCTCGGCGTCGACGGCGCCGTGCTGTTCGCCGACATCATGCTGCCGCTCGAGCCGATGGGCGTCGCGCTGCGGATCGAGCCCGAGGTCGGTCCGATCATCGAGCGTCCGATCCGGTCGCGCGCGGACGTGACGGCCCTGCGGCCGTTCGATCCGCTCGGCGTCTCGTTCACGCTGGAGGCGATCCGGGTCGTCCGGCAGCAGCTCGCCGGGTCGGCCGGCGTGATCGGCTTCTCGGGCGCGCCATTCACGCTCGCGTGCTACCTGATCGAGGGCCGGCCTTCGCGCGACTTCGCCGTCGCGAAGGCGTTCATGTACCGCGAGCCCGATGCGTGGCACGACCTGATGCGCCGCCTGAGCGACATGGTCGTGGCGTACCTGCAGGCGCAGGTCGACGCGGGCGCGGATGTCGTCCAGCTGTTCGACAGCTGGGTCGGCGGGCTCGGACCCGTGGACTACGCGGCGTATGCCGCGCCGCACGTCCGGTCGATCTTCGACCGGCTCGGCGACGTGCCGGCCATCCACTTCGGGACCGGGACGGCGTCGCTGCTCGAGGCGATGGCCTCCGCCGGCGGGCGGGTGATCGGCCTCGACCACCGCGTGTCACTCGCCGACGCCTGGCGGCGCGTCGGTGGGGATCGTGGCGTCCAGGGCAACCTCGACGCCGCGCGGCTGCTCGCGGGCTGGGATGCCACGCGCGAAGGTGCGCTCCGCGTGCTGGACGAGGCCGCCGGCCGCCCGGGACACGTGTTCAACCTCGGCCACGGCGTCCTGCCCGACACCGACACCGACCTCCTCCGGAGGCTCGTCGACCTCGTCCACGACGAGACGGCACGCTCGGCCGCGGTGGCCCGGGCGCTGCGATGACGGACGATTCCCGCGATCGTTCGAGCGGCCGCGGCGTGCCCGGCGTCCTGCTCATGACCTACGGGTCGCCGGTGTCGCTGCACCGCGACGACGTTGCTGCGTACCTGACCGCCGTGCGCGGGGGGCGAGCGCCCGACGAGGAGCTCGTCGACGAGTTCACCCGCCGGTACACCGTGATCGGCGGCTCGCCGCTGATCCCGATCACGCGGACGCAGGCCGCCGTCGTCGAACGCGAGCTCGGCTGGCCGGTCGCCGTCGGGATGCGGTTCAGCGAGCCGTCGATCGCGGCCGGTCTCGGCGAGCTCCGCGACCGTGGCGTGACCGAGGTTGCCGCGATCATCCTGTCGCCCCAGTTCTCGCCCCTGCTCATGCGGGGCTATGCCGCCGCGATCGGCGAGGCACGCGCCGACGATGCGTCGCTGCCCGCGGCGAGGGTCGCCGGCGCCTGGCACACGGAGGCCGCGTTCGTCGATGGCATCGGCAAGCGGGTGGCGGGCGCGTTGGCGTCGGTCCCCCGGGACGAGCGGCCACACGTCCTCATGACGGCGCACAGCCTTCCGCGGCGGGTCGCCGAGCAGGAGCCCGACTACCTCGAGCAGCTGCGATGGACCGCCACCGCCGTGGCGCACCGGGCCGGGCTGCGAACGGATGACTGGACGTTCTGCTGGCAGAGCGCCGGCCACGAGCCCGGCGAATGGATGAAGCCCGACTTCGCGGACCTCATGCCCGGGATCGCCGCCCGCGGGCGACGTCGCGTGCTCGTCGTGCCCGTGCAGTTCCTCGCCGACCACCTCGAGACGCTGTACGACGTCGATGTCGGCGCCCGCGAACAGGCCGAGGCGGCGGGTGTCGCGTTCGACCGCATCCCGTCGTTGAACGCCGATCCGGATCTCGCGACCGCGCTGGCGCACGTCGCGCGTGCAACGCTCGCCCCCTGACGCCAGGATTGGTGATCATCGAACGGACGCTCGCCTGGGACGCCCTGCTGAATGCCCGCGACCTCGGGGGTCTGCCGACCCGCGACGGCGGGGAGACCCGATTCGGCGTCGTCGTCCGGTCGGACAACCTGCTGCACCTCACGGCCGCGGGCAGGGCAGCGCTGCTCGACTACGGGATCCGGAACGTGATCGACCTGCGGCTGCCGTTCGAGCTCGAGGACGAGCCGGACCCGTTCGCGACGCGGGACGGGCATCCGGTCACGTACCGGAACATCTCGTTCATCGACCCGGCCGCCGAGCGGCCGCCCGAGCGCGTGACCCTCGCCGAGGACTACGCCGGCATGCTCCGGCGGTTCCGGCCGCAGGTCGGGGCGGTCATGACGGCGGTCGCGGAGGCGGGCGAGGGCGGCAGCGTGATCCATTGCGCCGCGGGCAAGGACCGGACGGGGCTCATCGTTGCGCTGCTGCTGTCGGTCGCGGGCGTCGGGGCCGGGGCGATCGCCGACGACTATGCGCTCACGGCCGACGCCCTCCGTCCTCGCGAGGAGCGCTGGCTGGCCGAGGCGCCCGACGACGAGCGGGCCGCTCGCGAGGCGGACCTCGCGTGGGGCCGCGCGCGACCGGAGGTGATGCTCGAGCTCCTCGCCCATGTCGACGCGACGTACGGCGGCGTCGTGGACTACCTGCGCTGGGCCCGCGTGTCCGATGCGGAGCTGGCGCGGATCCGCGGCCGGCTCGTCGCGAGCTAGCTGACTCGACTCGCGGTCTTCGGGCGCACCTTGCGCGGCCCGGGGCGGCTGTCGGGCGGCGTGAGATCGAAGCCCTTCGCGACGAGCGCGGCGTAGCCAGCGATCTTCGCGTCGACGAGGCCGAGCGCGGTCGTCAGCTCGTCCAGCTCCGAGAGGATTCGCGCCCGGTGGGCCTCGAGGATCTCGAGGCGCTCGGCCGCGGTGTGGTCGCCTTCTGGTCGCGGCCATCGCCTCGCTGCCGCGGATCAGCGCGACGCCCCCGGCGGCGACGACGCTCGCCGGCCGGCCCGCGGTCATGACCACGGTCAGCCACCAGGGCCTCATCGCGGATTGCCCGAGTGGCCTGGTGCAGCTGTGGGACCTGCCGCTCGGCTATACCGACGACCTCCCGACCGGTGGCTCGAACCGGATCTACGCGATCGACACCCCACAGGGGCCGCTGGTCGTGGCGGTGGCTGACACGTTCAACCTGAGCGATGCCGACCAGCGCGCCATCCAGCAGGTCCTGGACTCGCTGGAGCTCGACCCTCCGGGCTGAGGTTCGCCGGCCGTCACCCCACTCCCGAACCCTAGCTCGGGCTGCCCTGCGCGGCCCGTCGACCAAGGAGTCTCGCCATGCGCACCAAGCGTTTCGTCGTCACCTGGCTCGCCACCGCGGCGCTCATCTCCATCGCGGGCGCCGGCGTCGCCCTGGCGACCCCGTCGGCGGGCGTCACGAGCACGACCCTCGGCGTCGCGTCCTTCGACGACATACGAGGGCACCGTCGAGGCGGTCGCCTACGTCACCTCGATCATCCCGCAGGGCGCGGCGCGCCGGATCGACCTGCCGCAGCCGTCGGCCTGCCCGGCCGACATCCACTGACCCCGGGGGCTACGACCCCGCGGCCGTCGACCGCCTCGCCTCGAACGCGAGGCGGTCCCGGTGGTCCGGGTGCGCGATCGCTATCAGCGCCTCCGCGCGCTCGCGGAGGCTTCTCCCCCACAGCTCCGCGACCCCGTACTCGGTCACGACGGTCCGGACGTGGGCGCGCGTCGTGACGACACCGGCGCCCGGCGCGAGCGTCGCCGTGATCCGCGACACCTCGTGGTTGCGCCCGGCCGTCGAGGGCAAGGCGATGATCGCGCGGCCCTCGGGCGCCAGCGCCGCGCCACGCATGAAGTCCATCTGGCCGCCCACCCCGGAGTACATCCGGGTGCCGATGGAGTCCGCGACGACCTGGCCCGTGAGATCGACCTCGATCGCGGAGTTGATCGCGGTCATGTGCCGGAACGACCGGATGACGTGGGTGTCGTTGGTGAAGTCGACGGCGCGCATCTCGACCATCGGGTTGTCGTCGACGAAGTCGTACAGCCGCCGCGTCCCGACCATGAACGCGGCCACGATCTTGCCCCGGTTGCGCGCCTTGGCGGCCCCGGTCACGACGCCCTGCTCGACGAGGTCGACGACGGCATCGGTGAACATCTCCGTGTGGATCCCGAGGTCGCGCTTCGACCCCAGGAACCCGGCCGTCGCCGCCGGGATGGCGCCGATCCCGAGCTGGAGGGTCGCGCCGTCCGGGATGAGGTCCGCGATGTAGCCGCCGATGCGCCGCTCGACGTCGCCGATGACCGGCGGCGGCGACTCGGGCAGCGGGACGTCCACCTCGACGGCAAGGTCGATCTCGTCGACGTGGACGAATGACTCGCCGAGGGTCCGCGGCATCTGGCGGTTGAGCTGGACGATCACCGTCCGCGCCGCCCGGATCGCGGCGTGCATCGCCTCGACCGAGGGCCCGAGCGAGCAGAATCCGTGGGCGTCGGGCGGCGACGCGCTCACGAGGACCGCGTCGAGCGGCAGCGCGCCCGAAAGGAACAGCGCCGGGACGTCGGACAGGAACACCGGCACGAAGTCGGCCCGACCCTCGTTGACCGCACGGCGCGCGTTGTGCCCGATGAACAGCGCGCGATGACGGAAGTGACCCTCCAGCTCGGGCGCGAGGTGCGGCCCGCGGCCCTCGGTGTGCAGGTGCACCATCGAGACGTCCTCGAGCTCCGGCGCGCGGGCGACCAGCGCATCGAGCAGGACCTCGGGGACCGCGGCCGCGCAATGGACGTACAGCTGGTCGCGCGACCGGATGCCGGCGACGGCCTCGGCGGCCGAGACGATTCGCATCTCAGCCGGCCGGGACGAGCTCGAACGACGGACCGGACCCCAGCCCCTCGGACGGCGTCCCGTAGCGCAGGATCAGGTCGCGGACCGCGGCGTGGTGCTCCGCGCCGGCGAGACGGCGCGCCGCGGCGTCCCACGACCGGTCCGCGATGGTGACCCGGCAGCGAGGCTCGGCCTCGAGATTCAGCGCCCAGCCCGCCTCGGGGGCGGTCGCTGCGACCGCGATCGCGCCGCCGTCACGCTGGACGAAGCCGACCACCACCGCGATCGTCCGGCCGGACCGGCGCCCGCGCGTCTCGAGCCGCACGACGCGCCCCCACGCGACGAGGTCGTCCTCCATGGCCGCCATGCGCTCAGCCGCCCGGATGGTCCTGACGGTGCTTCGCGACGAACGCGGCCGCCTGCGCCCGCCGCTCGAGGTTCAGCTTCGAGAGAATCGAGCTGACGTAGTTCTTGACGGTCTTGTCCGACAGGAACACCTCGGCCGCGATCTCCTTGTTGGTCTTGCCCTCGGCGACGAGGGCCAGGATCTTCTGCTCCTGGGCGGTGAGCTGGGCGAGCTCGTCGGTGTAGCCGCCGGTGGCGATCCGCCGCACGCGCTCCAGGACGCGTTCCGTGACCGCCGGGTCGAGAAGGGATTCGCCGCGCGCGACCGTCTCGAGGGCCGCGACGAGGTCCCGGGCGCGGATCTGCTTCAACAGGTAGCCCGAGGCACCGGCGACGATCGCCGACAGGACGGCCTCCTCATCGGGATAGCTCGTGAGCATCACGACGCGCGTCGCGGGGCGCTCGGCACGGATCTCGCGGCACGCCTCGATGCCGGAGCCGTCGGGGAGCCGGACGTCCATCACGACGAGATCGGGCTCGAAGCGGCGCGCCTGGTCGACGGCTTCGGCGGCCGTACCGGCCTCCGCGACGACCTGGAAGCCGTCCCGTCGATCGAGGAGCGCGACGAGGCCCTGACGGACGATCTCGTGGTCGTCGACGACCAGCAGGCGCAGGGGGTGGGTGGAGTCGGTCATGGCTGGTTCTCGGTGAGGGGGATGTGGACGATGATCCGGGTGCCGTGCGGGTCGCTCGGGGCGATCGCGAGGCTGCCGCCCATCGCGACCGCGCGGTCGCGCATGTTGCCGAGTCCCTGGTGTCGGCCGTCGCCGGCGACACGGTCGGCGCGCTCGGGGTCGAGCCCTCGCCCGTTGTCCTCGATGCGCAGCTCGAGGTCGTCGCCGGCGGGCGCGAGGCCGACGAGCACGCGACTCGCACCGGCATGCCGCGCGACGTTGGACAGCGCCTCGCGGGCGATGAACAGCAGGTCCGACCGACGGTCCGGCGCGAGCTCGCGCAGCAGCGGCGCTCCTTCGTCGAGGTCGAGGTCGAGCTCCACGGCGGCGTGCATCGCGAGCTCCTCGCCGAGGAGCGCGAGGGCCTCGACGGGATCGTCCGGCGCACCTGACGGGCGAAGCCGCAGGATGTACGAGCGGATGTCGGCGATCACGAGATTGAGCGCGTCGATGGCGCGGTCGACCCGCGCAGCGGCCTCCGCGCGGCCCGTCTCGTCGTCGATCAGCTCCGGGACCATCTCGAGCGACAGCCCGACGGCGTAGATCGCCTGGATGATCCCGTCGTGGAGGTCCTTTCCGATCCGCTCTCGCTCCTCGACGACGACGAGCCGCTGGACGTCGTCGTGGAGCCGGGCGTTCTCGATCGCGATGCCCGCATGGACCGCGAACAGCTCGACCAGCTGCTCGTCGTTCTCGGTGAACGGCTCGCCGTGCGCCTTGTCGGTCAGGTACAGGTTGCCGACGCTCTCGCCCTTGACCTTGACCGGCACGCCCAGGAACGTCGTCATCGGCGGGTGGTTGGGCGGGAAGCCGACGCTCGCCGGGTGCTTCGCGATGTCGTCGGCCCGGATCGTCCGGCCCTCCATGATCAGGTAGCCCAGCAGCCCGTGGCCAACCGGCACGGGTCCGATCGCCGCCCGTTCCTCGGGCGTGATCCCGGTGGTGATGAACCGCTCGATCCGGCCGCTGCGGTCGGCGATCCCGAGCGCCGCGTAGCGCGCGCCGACGAGCGCCTGGACCCGCTCGACGATGAGCGTCAGGACGCGGTCGATGTCGAGCTCGGCGGCGACGGTCCTCGTCGCCTCGTCGAGGGCGGCGAGGCGCGCGGCGAGGCCGTCCTCGGGCCGCTCGGATGCGGGATGCTTGGCCTGGATCATCGCAGCGAGCCTAGCAGCCGCCGGTCCCGATGCCGGGACCCACGGTCCCCGCCGAAACGGGCCATTGGTCACTACCCTGATCCGCAGCGTGCCCGCGACCATGCCCCGATCGCCGACGAACGGGGACGCAACACAGGGAGACATCGCCGCCGTGGAGCCGACCGCCCCCGCCCCCGCGCCCAGCCCGGCCGCCCAGCCGTCGAACGACGACCCCGACCCGACCGCGGCGCTGACGCGTCGCGGCTTCCTGCGCGTCGCCGGCATCGCCGGCATCACCGGCGTCGCGGCGACGGTCGCCGCGTGCACCGCCGCCGCGGCGCCGCAGTGGTCGTTCGGCCCGGTGCCGACGCCAGGCGCCGCCACCACGCCGCCGAGCACGGCACCCTCCGTCGCGCCATCGGCGGCCGCGTCCGTCGCACCGTCCGCGCCGGCATCGGTCGCGCCGTCCGCGTCACCGGCGTCGAACCTGCCGCCCGGCTGGACCGAGCACGACATCGCGGCGCGCAACGTGATCCGGCGCTACGTCGGCAGCCTCGCGCCGGCGTTCAAGGACATCTTCGGCGACGCCGCGTTCACCAAGATCGCGGACATGCTCGGCGCGGCCGACAACTACCCCGAGCTCCAGCAGCCGCCGGCGTTCATCCAGGTGCCGCAGCTGGTCCTCAACGACGCGCTCAAGCCGCTCCAGCCCGAGACCGACGGCGAGTGGACCGTGTTCCGGATCTCGATCGACGAGATCGAGCAGCAGATCGACGAGCTGAAGCCGACCGTCGCCGCGCTCGGCTACAACGGGCAGACACCCGGCCCCACGATCCGCGTGAGGGAGGGGGCGAAGGTCCGCGCGATCTTCACCAACAACCTCAAGGAGACCACCGGCGTCCACTTCCATGGCGTCGAGTTCGACGACTTCTTCATGGACGGCGTCCCGTTCGTCACCCAGAAGCCGTTCGCGCCGGGCGAGTCGTTCACGTACGAGTTCACGGCCAACCGGCCGGGCTCGATGATGTACCACTCCCACCACAACGCCACGGACCAGGTCGGGCGCGGGCTGCTGGGGGCGTTCATCGTCGACCCCAAGAGCCCGACGGAGGTCGACACGTACGACCGCGAGTACGTCTGGATCTCGAACGACGTCCTCGGTGGGTTCACGATCAACGGCCACGGCTTCCCGGCCGTCCTCCCGATCCTCGCCGCGGTCGGCGAGAAGGTCCGCGTCCGGTACATGAACGAGGGGATCATGTACCACCCGTTCCACAGCCACGGGTACCGCCAGCAGATCGTGGCGCGCGACGGGTACGCCCTCGGCTCCAACGCGTACGGCGCCGACACGGTCACGGTCGGCCCCGGCGAGCGGTGGGACGTGAACATCACCGCCGAGCGCCCCGGACTGTGGGCGTACCACTGCCACATCCTGCCCCATGTCGAGGGACCCGACGGGATGTTCGGCATGGTCAACGTGTTCATCGTCGTGCCGACGAAGCAGGACGTGGACACGATCCTCGCGGCATTGACCGCGGCAAGCTGAGTCATGGTCACCGAGGTTGCGGCCGCCGCGACGGCCCGGGCGCGGTCCGCTCCGCCCGCGCGCCGCCTGTTGCTCGCGACCGACCTCGGCGACGCCAGCACCGCCGCGACGGAACACGCGCTGGACCTCGCCGAGGAGCTCCACGCGTCCCTCGTCGCCGTGTCGGTCATCGACCCGGGGTCGCTCCTGTTGCCCGGCGGGCGCGTTCGATCGCGGGTGGACCAGGAGCGGTCGCGGCTCGAAGCCGACGCGCAGGCGCTGGTCGCGCGCGGCCGGCGGCGCGGCATCGACATCTCGTTCCTCGTCTGGACCGGCAACCCCGGCGACCAGATCGTCGCCGCCGCCGAGGCCGAGGATGCCGACATGATCATCGTCGGATCGCACGGACGCGGAACCGTGGGCCGCCTGCTGCTCGGCAGCGTCTCCGAGCACGTCGTGCGCAACGCGAGCTGCCCGGTGCTGGTGGTCCGTTAGCGGGCGAGGCCCGTGACCTCGAGGAGGCGCTCCCCGGCGTCCCAGGCGCCGAGGTGATCGCGCTGCATCAGGAACTGCTCCGCGAGCAGGATCGTCCACACCTGCGGGTTGATGGCCCGCAGGTCCGCGCTCGACCGATAGCGGCGGACGAGATGGGACACGAACGCGGCGTAGCGAACCAGCGGGTCGGCGTCGGCGATGCTCGCTTCGAGCGCCGGCTGGACGTCCACGGCGGCGACCAGGCGGGCGAAGAACGCGGCCAGCTCGTCGGTGCCCTCGTCCCAGATCTGCGAATGCCCGCCGCGGCGGAGCATCGGCGCGGGCGAGGTGAACACCGCGATCGTCGCGCCGTCCACCTCGGCGGCCGAGAGGTGCCCGCCGAAGCCCAGGTACTCGTTGGTGATCCCGAGCCGGTCGTAGAGCCGGATCATGCCCCACGAGAACTCCTCGTCCAGCGGGAGCCTCGTCGTCCGAAGCAACGACCGGCGCACGCCGCGCCCGCGCTCGGTGACCCAGAACTCGACCCGCTCGGGGTCGTAGTGGCGGAGCGTGGGCCGGTCGCGCAGCGCGACGAGCAGGAACGCGGGACCGGGACGGTCGGGCAGGTCCGGGCCCGCGAGGAACCCGAGGTCCGCGAGCCGCACGGACGCGACGCTGGGCGCGATCGTCTCGCGCGAGGGACGGAAGGCGGTGGTCATCACCTGGGCTCCGCGTCGCCCAGGACCGGGAGCAGGAGCATCTCCTCGCGGAGCATGTGCGAACGGACGACCGCTTCGAGGGCGAACAGGTGACTCCGCCACTCACGCGCCGCCGCGGGTGTCAGGCCCGCCGTGGCCGCCGCTTCGTCGATCCGCAGCTGCGCGATCAGCGCCGCGATCTGGCCATGGTCGAAGCGCGCGGCCCGCGTCGACCAGCCGGTCTCCGTGAGGAGCTCGATCTGCGGATACAGCCACGACTCCTCCCACGCCATGTGGGGTTCGAGGACGTCGGTACACCACGCGACCACGGTCCGCAGCGCACGACGGGCTTCCACGTGCGAGCCCGTGCAGACGAGGTCGGCCGCCTCGTGCATCCGTGACAGGCCCGCGCCCATGTCGCGGTGCTCGTGCTCGCCGAAGAGCCGGATCTCATCGAAGACGCGTGATTCAGTTATGGCCTCGTCCTCCTCGGCGCCGGGCTGGCGTTCCAGCCCACGAGGAGGATCCGCCGGTCGGACGTGCGGACGCCAGCCGTGGGCGTCCCGAATCCGCGGGCGGAGCGGCCTGTTGTGGGGCGGGGCGCCGCAGGCCGATCGGCCCGCGCCGCGGTGACCGATCGCCGTGGGCAACGGGCTGCCGGCCAACCATGCTCCAGCTCGGTGGCCGATCCGGCGTCGCCGGATCGCGGAACATGGAGTCAGCTCGATGCGTGTCCTCCTGGCGATCGACGGGTCGGCGTCCTCGGGCGTCGCCTGCGATCTCGTGGCCTCCCTTCCGTGGCCGGACGGCAGCGTGCTGCGCGTCATCTCGGTCGCCGAGGATCCCGCCGCCGCGCTGGTCGGGCTGCCGCCCGTGCCGGTCGCGTATCCCGACGCGCGCGACCCGGATGCCGAGGTCGACGAGCTGCTGCGCGCCGCGGCGGAGAACGTCGCGGCGGACGGCCGGCACGTCCAGACGCGCCGGTTGCACGGCCGCACCGCGAGCGTCATCGTCGAACAGGCCGCCGACCTCCGCGCCGAGCTGATCGTCGTCGGCAGCCGCGGGCTCGGGCCGCTGCGGACGATGCTCCTCGGCTCGGTCTCGGCCGAGGTCGTCGACCATGCGCCATGTCCGGTCCTCGTCGCGCGCGCCGACGCCGTGACCGGCGTGCTGCTCGCGGTCGACGGCTCGACGCATTCCCAGCGGGCCGTCGAGCATCTCGCGGGTGCCCGGTACCTTGCGGGGCAGCGGGTCGAGGTGATGTCGGTCGGACCGACGCCCCGGTCCGACATCCGCGCCTTCGCACCCGAGACCGCGACCTGGGCGGACGTCCCCGCGAGCGCCGGCGTGCCGCCCATCGACGACAACCGCCGCCACGTGGAGGCCGTGGCCGCTCGAGCCGCCGGCGACCTGGCCGGCCAGGGGTACGACGTCCGCTGGTCGGTCGCCTTCGGCGACGTCGCCCACGAGATCATGTGCGCCACCGACCAGCTGCGCTGCAACCTGGTCGTGATGGGCAGCCGCGGGCTCACGGGCCTCGACCGAATCCGCCTCGGCAGCGTCGCCCGGAACGTGCTCCTGCATAGCGCCGCATCCGTCCTGATCGTCCGCGAGCCCGTCCGCGAGCGCGTCCGCGAACCGCGGCTGGCCCCATCGGGCCTCTCCATCGCGGCCTTCGCCGCCGCATGACCATGGCGACGAGCGCCGCGTTCGCGCCGATCGATCGCGTGGTCGTTCGACCCGTCACCGCCTCCGACGCGCCGGCGATCGAACGGTTCTACGCGGAGCTCGGACCCGGGCAATCACCACGGTCGACCTGGCGGGCGCGCGATCCGAGCGTCGGACGCGCGGCGCGACGCCGTCACCGCCGACCGTCGCAACGTCGGGGGCCGGTCGGCCCCTCGCGGCCCACGCCGATCCCGCTGTTCGGCTCGCCCGCCACGGGCGGAACGGACCTCGTGGGGAGTCGGCGCGACGGCGACGATGGCGATGGGACGCACGCGACCGTGAGCGCGCGTGCGACGCCCGACCCAGGAGGTGACCATGATCGCCACGCCGGCGGCGGCCCGCCCCGTGCCCGCGCATCCCGCCGGACCCCGCTACCCCGGGACACCGGCGGTGATCGACGGGTCCGAGGGCGTGGCCTCGGTCGAGACGCGCATCGCCGACATCGCGTGCGTCTACCCCATCACGCCGTCGACGACGATGGCGGCCGTGTTCCAGGCGGCCGTTGCCGACGGGCGGACGAACCTGTGGGGCACGCCGCTCCGGTTCATCGAGCCGGAGTCCGAGCACTCCTCGGCGTCGGCCGCGGAGGGCGCCGCGCTGTCGGGCGGCCGAGTGACGAACTTCACGGCCGGCCAGGGCCTCGTGCTGATGAAGGAGGTCCTGTACGTCATCGCCGGCAAGCGGCTGCCGGTCGTGTTTCACGTCGGCGCCCGCGCGCTGACGAGCCAGGCGCTCAACATCCACGCCGGTCACGACGACGTCATGGCGGTCGCCGACACCGGCTGGGGGATCCTGTTCGCGCGGAACGTGCAGGAGGCGTGCGACCTCGCGGCCATCGCTCGCCGGGTGGCCGAGCGGACCGAGGTGCCGTTCCTCGTCGCCCAGGACGGCTTCCTGACGACGCACACCCTCGAGTCGACGCTCGTCCCCGAGGACGACCTGCTGCGCGAGTTCGTCGGCGACCCGCGGTCCGGGGTGCGGTCCTGGTTCGACCCCGATGCGCCGCTCATGACGGGTGTCGTCGAGAACCAGGACAGCTACATGAAGGGCCGGATCGGGCAGCGGGCCTTCTACGCCCGAGTCCCCGAGGTGCTGGACGAGGCGTTTGACACGTGGGCCGAGCTCACCGGCCGCCGGTACGACGCCGTGCAGCCGTATCGGACCGAGGACGCGAGCGAGATCCTCGTCGCGATGGGCACGATGGCCGACACCGCCACGGCGGTCGTCGATCACCTCCGCGCGCTCGGTCGTCGGGTGGGCAGCGTCACCATCACCGCGTATCGACCCTTCCCGGCGCGCGCCGTCGCCGACGCCGTGGGCCACGCTCGAGCCGTCGCGGTCGTCGAGCGGACCGACGAGCCGGCCGCCGCGGACAACCCGTTGACCCGCGAGGTGAAGGCGGCGCTGTTCGACCGCGCGGTCGAGGGCATGCCGATGCCGAGGGTGCGCAGCGTCTCCGGGGGGCTCGGCTCCCGGGACGTCGGACCCGGCGACCTCGTGGCCGTGTTCGACTGGCTCGCCGGCACGGTCCACGCCGAGGACCGGCACTACGCGACGCTCGGGATCCGCCATCCGCTCGCGCTGGCATCGACGCCCGTCGACCTGCGGCCCCCGGGCTCGTTCAGCCTCCGCGGGCATTCGATCGGCGGATTCGGCTCGGTGACCACGAACAAGCTGCTCGCCTCGCTGATCGGCGGGGTGTTCGGCCTCCAGGTCCAGGCCTACCCGCGTTACGGGTCCGAGAAGAAGGGCCTCCCGACGGCGTACTTCCTGACCGCCGGCCCGGCACGCAATCGGCAGCACGGCGAGCTGGACCACGTCGACTTCGTCCCGCTCCACGACGTGGCGGCCTTCCGGCAAGGCCGGCCGCTCCAGGGGCTCGTCGACGGCGGAACCGTGTTCGTCCAGTCCGCCCTGCCCGATGCGCTGGCCATCTGGGACTCGTTCCCCGCCGACGCGCGGGCGGAGATCCTCGCCCGCAACCTGCGCGTCGCCGCGCTCGACACCGCCGCGCTGGCTCACCGGTGGGCGCCGCGGCCCGACCTCGTGACCCGGATGCAGGGCATCGCGCTCGTCGGCGCTTTCCTGCGCCTCACGCCGTTTGCGGAGCGCGCCGGCATGGACCGCGAGGCGCTGCTCGCCGCGCTGCGGCCGGAGCTCCAGCGGTTCTTCGGCAAGCGCGGGTCGAGCGTCGTCGACGCCAACCTCGGGCTCGTCGCCGACGCGTACGACCACGTCATCGACGTGACCGCGGCGGTCGCCGAACCGGTGCGCGTCGCGCGCCGCGAGGGACCGGCCTGATGTCCGCCGCGGTTCCCGACGCCGCCCGGGTGCCGGTGTCGAAGGTGATGACGCCCGATCCGCTCGTCATCCCGGGCGACCTCACCGCCCGCGACACCGCGCGGCTGCTCGAGTTCTACCGCGTCTCGGGCGCTCCGGTCGTCGACGACGACGGCGACCTGCTCGGCGTCATCAGCCGCAGCGACCTCGTGCGGGTGCTCGCGACCGCGCCGCACGAGGACGCGTGGTCGGGCATCCGGGCACGCGACCTCATGTCCGTTCCGGCCATCGGGGTCGTCGAGACCGCGTCGGTCGCCGAGGCGGCGCGGCTCATGGACGCGAACGCGATCCACCGGCTGATCGTGACCGCCGCCGGCGGCCGGCTGCCCGTGGGCATCGTCACCGACACGGACCTCGTGCGCGAGATGGGAGGCTGGGAGGACGGATGGCCGGTATGACGATGAGCCCCGCCGCGCGGAGCGTGGACGCGCCGGATGCGACCGACCGGGTCGGGTTCGAGCGGACGGTCGTCGACGCCTACCGGCGCGGCGTCGCGGACGCCCAGCTGCCCAGCGACGTCGGCGTGGCCAGGAGCGTGATCCCGCCCGGGACGGCGGCGTCGCGCGACTTCAGCGGCCTCGCGCCGCGCATCCCGCGCCTCCTCGCGGAGGCGTGCGTCGGGTGCATGGCGTGCGTCAGCGCGTGCCCGGACAACGCCCTCCTGGCGACCGTCCAGCCGGAGGCCGCGCTGCCGGACACGATCGCCGCGTTCGCGTCGGCGGAGCCCGATCCCGCGGCCGCGGCGGCGGCGGCGCGCGACCACTTCGCGCGGACGACGAAGTACGCCGACGTCCCGGCGCGACGGGGTCACGAGCCGGGGGCGTTCGGGCTGTTCGTCGACCCCGCCCACTGCAAGGGCTGCGCGGAGTGCGTCGACGTCTGCGCCGCGCTCGGCCACGACGCGCTGATCATGATCGACAAGGAGCCGGCGAGCGCGACGAACGTCTCGACGGTGGACTCGTACGCCCGCGACCTCCGGATCCTGCGATCGCTGCCCTCGACGCCGGCCGAGTACCGCAACGAGAAGGCGCTCGCCGACGTGATGCTCGGCGAGCATGCGCTCGGCTTCGTCGGCGGCGCCGGCTCGTGCTCGGGGTGCGGCGAGGCGACGGCGATCCGGATGCTCGTGGCGGCGACCCGGCAGGTGTACGGGCCGGCGTCGATGGGGATCGTGGCGGCCACGGGCTGCAACACCGTCTACGGCAGCACGTACCCGTTCAACCCGTTCCTCGTCCCGTGGACCAACTCGCTGTTCGAGAACGCACCCGCGGTGGCGCTCGGGGTGCGGGCGCGCTGGGACCAGGACGGCCAGCCCGGCCGGCGGCTGTGGGTGCTCGGCGGCGACGGCGCGATGTACGACATCGGGTTCCAGGCGCTGTCCCGGATGGTCGCCTCGGGCGCGGACATCAAGGTCCTCGTGCTGGACACGCAGGTGTACTCGAACACCGGCGGCCAGGCCTCGACGGCCTCGTTCGGCGGCCAGGTCACGAAGCTGTCGGCGTTCGGGAAGGCGCTCCACGGACGCACCGAGGCCCGCAAGGAGCTCGGGCGGATCCTCGCGGCCCACCGGACGGCGTACGTCGCCCAGACGACGCCGGCGCACCTGAACCACTTCTACCGGGCCGTCATGGAGGCGAACGAGTACCCGGGTCCGGCGGTCGTGATCGCGTACACGCCGTGCCAGCCCGAGCACGGCATCGCCGACGACGCGTCGATGCGGCAGGCGCAGCACGCCGTGTCGTCGCGCGCGTTCCCGCTGTTCACCTACGACCCCCGCCGGGGCGAACGCGAGGCCGAGCGATGGTCGCTCCAGGGCAACCCGGCGCTGCGGGACGACTGGGCGGCGGGCCCGGGCGGCGCGCCGGACGACTTCCTCGCCTTCGCGCGCACCGAGGGCCGGTTCGCGGGGCACTTCGCTGCCGACGGGATGCCGTCACCCGAGATCGTGGCCACGCAGGCCGATCGCCTGGCGAACTGGCACGCGCTCCAGGAGGTCGCGCGGATCGACGGGGCTCGCGCCGCGGGCTAGGTGTGCGCCTGGAGCTCCACGCGACGGCGGTCCTCGGACTCCAGCTGGAACGTCGAGTGCTCGATGTCGAAGTCATCGGCGAGACACGAGCACAGCGCGTCGAGCGCGACGCCCGCGTCGGCCCCCTTCGCCAGCACGACGTGCGCGGACACGACGTTCATCCCGGACGTGATCGTCCAGGCGTGGAGGTCGTGGCAGTCGACCACGCCCGGCGCGTCGAGGATGTGCCGCCGCACGTGATCCATGTCGACGTCCTTGGGCGTGCCCTCGAGCAGGACCGACATCGCGTCCCGGAACAGGGACAGGGTGCGCGGCAGGATCAGCAGCCCGATCGCGACCGACGCGACGAGGTCGGCCCCCGTCCAGCCGGTCACCAGGATCACGATGGCCGCCACGATCACGGCCGCCGAGCCCGCGAAGTCGCCGAGGACCTCGAGGTACGCGCCGCGCAGGTTCAGGCTCTCCCGCTGGCCGTGGCGCAGCAGGAGCAGCGACACGCCGTTCGCCACGAGCCCCACCATGGCGACGACGAGCATCAGCCCTGACCGGACGACGTACGGCTCACTGAACCGCTGGACCGCCTCGAACAGCACGAACGCGGCGATCGCCAGCAGCAGCACGGCGTTGCCGACGGCGGCGAACACCTCGAGCCGCGCGTACCCGAAGGTGCGGGCGTCGTTCGCCGGCCGCGCCGCGGCCCACACGGCGGCGAGCGCGAGCGCCAGGCCGGCGACATCGGTCAGGACGTGGCCCGCGTCCGCGAGGAGGGCGAGCGAGTTCGCGGCCGCGGCGCCGACGACCTCGATAAAGAACACGCCGACCGTGATCGCGAGCACGATCGCCAGTCGTCCCCGATGGGCGGCCGCGGCGGTCTCGTGCGTGTGGGCCATCGACGCCAGCCTACTTCGTGTAGATGCCCTCGGGATCCAGCTCCTCCCGGACGAGCCGCAGCTCGTCGGCGGTCGGGGCGGGCGTCGGCGAGAGCGAGGGGCTGATCTTCGGGTCCCACGCGATGGTCTCGCGCACCTCATCGAGCGTCGCGCCGGGGTGCAGCGAGTCGAGCCGCATCTCGCCCGTCTCGTCGAAGTGCCAGATCCCGAGGTCGGTGACGACGACGCTCGGTCCGCGGCCCTGCCAGCCGCCCGCGCGCCGGATCGCGTCCGCCTGCTCCGCGCCGCCGAGGTTGCCGGGCGAGGTCCGGAAGTCGATCCGCTCGACGAACGAGCGCGACGACTGGCGCATGATCACGAACACGTTGCGGGCGTTGATCGCGATCTCGCACGCGCCGCCGGAGCCCGGGAGCCGGGTCCTCGGGGCCGCGTAGTCACCGATGACCGTCGTGTTGATGTTCCCGAACCGGTCGATCTGCGCCGCACCGAGAAACCCGACGTCGACCAGGCCGCGCTGGAGGTAGAACGCGAACAGCTCGAACATCGAGACGACGGCCGTCGCGCCGGTCACGATCGTCGGGTCGCCGATGGACAGCGGCAGCCGCGCCGGCCGCGCCCCGAACACGCCGGCCTCGTAGACCAGCTCCATGTCCGGCGCCACGGTCCGCTTGGCGAGGTTGACGGCGATGTTCGGCAGCCCCACGCCGACGAAGCAGACGCGCTGGCCGGCGAGCTCGCGCGCCGCGGCCACGATCATCATCTCGGACTTCGAGAACGCGACGTCGTCCGCGACCCCCGTCATGCGTACGTCCCGTAGTCGACGGAGCCCGACGGCGCCGAGCCCGGCCGCAGCGACGCCAGATGCGCGTCGCCGAGCTTCTCCACGTACGCCGCGCGTCCGTCCAGGCCGTACACCCAGTCGCGCAGCCACGCCTGGGTCGCCGCCTCGTCGCGGCTGATCGGGTCCCAGTCGAGGTAGAAGCGGTTGTCGCGGTCGTACGCGCCCTGGACGTACGAGGGGTGGGCGCCGAACGGCTCGACCACCACGGCGTCCACGATCAGCCCGGGGATGATCGTCCGGTTGGGGTCGGCGCGGATGACCGCCTCGTCGACCAGCTCCTCGACCACCACGATCACGCGTTCGGCGGCGAACGCCGCCTCCTTCTGGCAGCCGAGCAGGCCCCAGACCTGGGTGTTGCCGGCGACGTCGGCCCGTTGCGCATGGACGACCGTCACGTCGGGGTTGAGCGGCGGCACGGCGTAGACCGTCTCCTCCGAGTACGGCGACCGGATCTCGCGGATCAGGGGATTCGCCGCGGGCAGGTCGGTCTCGAAATACGAGCGGAGCGGCATGAACGGCAGGTTGGCGGCGCCAGCCGTGTACCGGGCAACCATCCCGAAGTGGCTGTACTCCTCGACCTCGAGCGCCGTCCCGTCCCCGACGGAGGCGGGCTCGATCCGGCGGCGGATCGCGTTGAGGCCGCCGACGCCCGGGTTGCCGAGCCAGCTGAAGATCAGCTTGCGGGCGACGCCGGCCGCGATCATCTGGTCGTAGATGACGTCCGGCGTCATGCGGGCGAGCGTCAGGTCGCGCTTGCGTTGCCGGATGATCTCGTGCCCGGCGGAGAACCCGATGAGGTGCGTGAAGCCCTCGATCGCGACCGTGTCGCCGTCCCGGACGAGGTCCGCGACCGCGTCGCGCATCGTCGTTACCTTGCCCGGCATCCGCCCCTCCGCTGCGCTCCTCGACCCCGAGCGAGTGTACCGGCGCGACGGCGTCGGCCTCTCCGACGACCGAGGTCAGGCTCCGCCCGCGCTCGGCCGGAGGATCGCTTCGTCGGTGAACTCCGCGACCAGCGGCAGGTGGTCCGAGGCGCGAGCGGCGAGCGGTGCATCGACGGCGGGCTCGCACGCGGCGAGCCGATCGAGCAGCGGCTTCGGCACCAGCACGTAGTCGAGGCGGATCTGGGGCGCGATGGCGGGCAGCGTGAAGCCGGGCTCCGACGGATGGAGGTGGCGGAACCCGTCGATCCAGCCCGCCACGGACAGCCGGTCCTGCACCTCGAACCGGATCCCGCCGTCGAACCGCAGCAGCAGCCGCAGCCACAGCGGCATGCCGCGCACGACCGGCGCGTCGCCGCGCGCCACGGAGTTGAGGTCGCCGACGATCAGCGTCCGGTCGTCGGCCTCGCCGCCAGCCCAGTCCAGCAGCGACTCCACGCTCCGCAACCTCGCGCGCTCGCCGCGCTGCGACAGCCCGGCCGGGAGGTGCATCCCGAGCAGCCGCATCCCGTCGGCGCCGGCGGGGTCGACCTCCAGGAACCCGCGCGCGCGGCCGGGCCGGTGCCATTCGAGGTCGTCGGGCTCGTCCCGGGTCAGCGCCGCCACGCTCCAGCCCGGCCGCCGGAAGACGTGCGGCAGCCCGGCGCCGCGAGCGATGCGATCGACGGCGATCGGGTCCGTCGCCTCCTGGAGCAGGACGACGTCCGGCCGCAGCGAGGCAAGGACCGCGCCGATGAGGGCGACCCGTCGTCCGCCCCCGAAGCGGATGTTGTACGAGACGACGCGCACCACGCGATGGTAGGGGTCAGCCGCCGAGAACCACGTATGGCGTCCCTTGCAAACCCGAGCGGAGGTCGAGGAACCAGCGCGACATCGCCTGCAGCGACACCGGCCGCCCGGCGGCCTCCTGGGCCTCGCGCCGGGCGCGCTCGAGGCGCGGATGGGCGAGATCCGGCGCGTCGTCGTAGAGCGGCTGGGTGTTCACGCCGGGGATGTAGAACGCCTCGGGCTCCCACGCCGCCATCGCGTCCTCGCCGATCAGCACCACGTCGAGGTCGCTCGTCCCGGGTCCGCGCGCGTCGAACGGCTCGCCCGTCTTGTACGACTCGCCCTGGACGGCGCTCCCGCGCAGGACGAGCCGCGTGCCGGGCGGCACGCCCGCCTGGAGCGCGCTCATGAACCGGCCGAATCGATCGAGATCGCCGCCGAACGCACGCTGGATCGCCGCGGCGAGCAGCTGCGGCTCCTCCGAATCCACGGGCCGCAGCGCGGCGATCGCGGATTCCAGCGCCGGGACCGCGTGGTACGGCGGGCCGACGTACTGCACGTCGACGCCGGGATGGTTCCGGGCGAGCTCGTCGAGCCGGTCGTGGAGATGCGCCAGGCTCGGTGCCGCCAGCCCGTCCTCGTCCTCGTCGAGCGCGAGCGCGACGGGCACGACGGCGATCGCGCGCGCGCCGGCCTCGATCGCGGCCTCGGCATCGGCGACGGCCTCGTCGGCGTCCGCGGCGTAGCGGACGGACGGGTCCTCGGGGTCGTCGGCGATGGCCCGCGCGAGGGCGTCGAGCGCGCCGGGCGAGACGCCCGCGGCGGCCATCGAACGCGCGCCGCGCAGCTCCGCGACCTCGTGCCGGACGGCCTGCCAGACGTCCGCGCGTGCGGTGGCGGTCGCGGCCGCCTGGTCCGCGTCTCCGGCGACCGGAAGCGGCTCGCCGGACGACGGGCGTGACGGACGCGCGACGACGAGGAGCAGGCTCATGGGACGCGATCGTGGCGGACCGGGCGTCGCGGCGGCCCGTGGCGGAACCGCCGTTCGCTTATCGCGCGCCTATCGGGCGCCCGCGGACGCGGCCCCGGCCAGCGGTCAGCCGCCGGCCTCGACCCCCTGCACGGCCAGCCCACGCTCGTCCGCCTGCTCCACGGCCGCGACCGCCTCGGGGCGGTGCGCGGCGACCGCCTCGACCGCCTCGGTGAAGATCCGCACCGCGGTCGCGGCCTCGGCCTGCGACACGACGAGCGGCGGCGACATCCGTACGCAGTCGTCGCCCGCCTCGAGGACGAGGAGCCCGCGGTCGAACGCCTGCATCTGCACGGCCTCGGCGGTGTCGCCCGAGTCGAACTGGACGCCGATCATGAGGCCCTTGCCGCGCACGTCCTTCACCAGGTCGGGATGACGCGCGACGAGCGGGCGCAGTGCGTCGAGCAGCTCGCGGCCGCGGATCGCGGCGTTCGCGATGAGACCGCCCTCGAGGAGGCCGATCGTCGCCAGCAGCGCGGCGAGCGCCACCGGGTTGCCGCCGTACGTGCTGCCATGCGCGCCGGGTCCCCACGTCATGAGGTCCGACCGGGCGACCATGGCGCCGACCGGCATCCCGGACCCGATCCCCTTCGCGGTGAGCACGATGTCGGGCTCGACGTCCCAGTGCTGGATCGCCCACATCTTGCCGGTCCGGCCGGCGCCCGACTGGACCTCGTCGGCGATGAGCAGGATCCCGTGGCGGTCGCACAGCTCGCGCAGGCGCGGCAGGAAGTCGTCCTCGGGGACGACATAGCCGCCCTCGCCCTGGATGGGCTCGACGATCACGGCCGCGAACTCGTCGCCCGGCATCAGGCGCTTGAAGACCCGGCGCTCGAGCTCGTCGAGGCCCTCGTTCCCGAACGGCACGTGGTAGACGCCGGGGAGCAGCGGCCCGAAGTGTGCGTGGTACTTCGCCTTCGACGCGGTCAGGCTGACGGCGCCCATCGTGCGGCCGTGGAACCCGCCGAGGAACGCGACGAGGTTCTGGCGCTTCGTGTGGTACTTCGCAAGCTTGATGCCGGCCTCGACCGCCTCGGCCCCGCTGTTGCCGATGAACGCGCGGTTCGGGCCGCGCATCGGCGCGATGCGGGCGAGCTCCGCCGCGGCCTCGGCGTAGATCGGCAGGTAGAAGTCGCTCGCCGAGAAGTGCTGGAGCTCCGCGGCCTGGCGCTGGATCGCCGCGACCACCTCGGGATGGCTGTGACCCGTGGAGTTGACGGCGATCCCGGCGGCGAAATCGAGGAACACGTTGCCGTCGATGTCCTCGACCGCGCAGCCGAGGCCGCGCACGGGGACGATGGGGTACGCCCGCGGGAGGCTCGGGCTCGTCCACGCATGGTCGAACTCGATGTGCGCGCGGGCCTTCGGCCCCGGCGGCGCGGTCACGATGTCCGGCACGGTGCGTGCCTGGAGCGGCGGCGTCACGGGCGACCTCCGAACTGTCTCCGCATAAAGCCTATGCAGAATGCATAGGAGGATAGCAGCCGGCTACCCCGCGATCCGCGGTGGAACGAGCGCCCGACGGCCTCAGTCGACGACGGTGTGGCTCTGCTCCCGCAGGAACTGCGCGACGTAGTACATCGACAGCCCGGACTTGCCGGTGGACCCCGAGGCCTTCCAGCCGCCGAACGCCTGCACGCCCGGCCACGCGCCCGTCGTCGCGCCGGCGCGCCGGTTGACGTACAGCACGCCCGCGTGGATCTCGTTCAGGAACCGGTCGACCTCGGCCGGGTCCTGCGAGTACACGCCGGCGGTCAGCCCGTAGGGGTTGTCGTTGGCGAGGGCGAGGGCCTCGTCCAGCGAGTCCACCGGCGCGACGGCGGTGAACGGCACGAAGAGCTCGTCGCGGAACAACCGGTGCGAGCTCGGCAGGCCGACCACGGTGGGCTCCACGTAGTGGCCGCGGGCGAGGTCGCCGTCGGTGAGGCGCTCGCCGCCGGTGAACACGGTCCCGTCGCGGCGCGCCTCGGACACCGCCTGCTGGAACCGTGACACCGCGCGGTCGTCGATGACGGGACCGGTGAACGCGGTCCGCGGCAGCGGGTTGCCGACGACCAGCTTCTCGGTCTTCTCGACGAGCTGCCGGATGAGCTCGTCGTGGACGGGCCGCTCGACGTACACCCGGGAGTTGGCAGAGCACTTCTGGCCCGAGAACCCGAACGCCGCCCGCAGGATGCCCTCGGCTGCCTCCTCGAGGTCCGCCGAGCGCAGCACGATCGCCGGGTTCTTGCCGCCCATCTCGACGATGCACGGCCGCGGCCATGCGGTCGAGAACGACTTGAACAGCTCGAAGCCGACCTCGTACGAGCCCGTGAACACGATGCCGTCGATCCCGGGGTTCGTCTGGAGCTCGTCGCCGACCGTGTCGCCCGGACCCATCACGAGGTTGAACACGCCGTCGGGCACGCCCGCGTCGCGGTAGGCCTCCTTGATCGCGATCGCCGTCATCGCCGACGCCGAGGCCGGCTTGAAGACGACCGTGTTCCCCGCGAGCATCGCCGCGCTCGACGGCCCGACGGCCAGCGCCATCGGGAAGTTGAACGGGCTGATGACGGCGAACACGCCGTGCGGGCGCAGGATCGACCGCGTGTGGACCGCGGCGTCGCCGAGGTTGTCCATCGGGTGGTCGTAGAACGCGTTGTCCTCGGCCGTCTTCGAGTAGTAGCGGATGAGGTCGGCCGCCTCCTCGACCTCGCCCAGGGCCTCGAGCCGGGTCTTCCCGACCTCGATCGCCATCAGCCCCGCGTACTCCATCTGGCGCTCGGAGATGAGCTCCGCCGCCTTGCTCAGGATCTCGAGCCGCCGCTCCCAGCCGAGCCGGAACCACGCCGGCTGCGCGCGCCGCGCCGCCGCGATCGCGTCCTGGACGTCCTTCCGCGTGCCCTTCGCGAACGTCCCGACGAGGATCTCGGAATCGATCGGCGAGCGGACCTCGAACGTCCCGTCGCCGTCGCGCTCCTGGCCGTCGATGAAGTTCCGGTGCTCCTCGCCGAGCCGCGCCTTCGCCTTCTCGAGACCCGCCTCGTACTGCGCCTGCAGCTCCTCGTTGTCGGCGCGCAGCGTGGCGTACGTGATCTTGATTCGCTCGGCGGTCATCGCGGGTCTCCCGGGTGGAGGCGCGCCTGCGGGTGCGGCGGGCGCGCGAGGTCGGCGGGGCGTTGGGCCCAGTCTAGTGCGGCTGCGGGAGGCGGCGGGCGGTCGATGGCGGGACGATGCGCCCGGGACGACTTGGCCATCGACGCCGGCGGGTCGCCGAGGGAGGATCCGTCGCATGCAGGCCGTCGTTCGCCGTCTTCGTCGATCGTCCTCCTCGCTGGCGCTGGTCGCCGCGCTCGTGGCCGTGATCGCGCTTCCCGCGACGACGTCGGCGTCCGAGTTCCCGGCCGGCCATCACGGCTACCACACGTACGCGGAGCTGACCGCGGAGCTCAAGGCCGTCGCCGATGCGCATCCGTCGATCGTCCGGCGGTTCAGCATCGGAACCAGCTACAAGGGTCGCCAGCTGTGGGCGGCGAAGATCAGCGACAACGTCGGCATCGACGAGAACGAGCCGGAGGTCCTGTTCGACGGCCTCCACCACAGCGACGAGCACATGGGCCTGGAGATGACCCTGCACATCCTCCACTGGCTCGTCGACGGCTACGGCACGGACCCGCGGGTCACGAACATCGTGAACTCGACCGAGGTGTGGATCGTGTTCGCGATGAACCCCGACGGCGCCGAGTTCGACATCCACGACGGCGCGTTCCACTACTGGCGCAAGAACCGCCAGCCGAACGCGAACGGGACGATCGGCACCGACCTCAACCGCAACTACGGCTACCGCTGGGGAACCGGCGGCCGCACCTCGACCAACCCGCTCGCGATCACGTACCACGGGCCGTACGCGTTCTCCGCCCCGGAGACGCGCGCGATGCGGGACTTCCTCAAGAGCCGCGTCGTGAACGGCGTCCAGCAGATCCGGGTCGCGATCTCGTTCCACGAGGACGGCCGCCTGGTGATGTGGCCGTACGGCTACACGAAGACGAACGTGCCCTCGGACATGACCTCGCAGGACCACGCGGCGCTGGCCGCGATCGGGAGGCACATGGCGTCGACCAACGGCTACCGGCCCGAGCAGGCGAGCGACCTGTACGTCAGTCACGGGACGACGCGCGACTACCTGTACGGCACGTACCGCGTGTTCTCGTACACGCTCGAGATGTCCGTCGTCGACTATCCGAAGGACTCGATGATCGGCCCGGAGACGTCACGCAACCGGGAGGCCGTGCTGTACCTGATGGAGCGCGCGTGGTGCCCGCTGGCCGTGCTGGGCGCGACCGTCCGCATCGAGCGTTGCGGCGCGTTCGACGACGACCTGGAGGTCGCCCGAGGGTGGACGATCGACCCCGATCGGAGCGACACTGCGCCGGCGTCGGGGCGCTGGACCCGCGGCAACCCGCAGCGGTCCGCGACGTCGAGCGGCGTCACGCTGCAGCCCGACGGCGTGCCGTCCGGGTCCAGCGCGTTCGTCACCGGCACGCGCGCAGGATCCTCCATCGGCGAGTTCGACCTCGATGGGCGCACCACCGCCCGCTCTCGCTCGATCACGCTGCCCGTCGGGACCGGACAGCGGCTCGCGTTCCGCTGGCTGTTCGCGCACACGGCATCGTCGTCGGCCGACGACCACCTCCGGGCGATCGTCGAGGACGCGAGCGGAACGCAGACCGTCGTGTGGGAGCGCACGGGATCGGCGTCGACGGTTGCGGGGACGTGGGGCTCGGCGAGCATCGGGCTCGACGCGTGGGCCGGCCAGACGATCCACCTGCGGTTCGAGGCCCAGGACGGCGCCGCCGACTCGACCGTCGAGGCGGGCGTCGACGACGTGCGGATCACGCGCCCGACGACGTAGCGGGCGGCCTGCCCGGCGGCGACCGAGGTCCCGGCCGTCGCGTCCGCCTGCGTGCGGACCCGCATCCGATCAGCGCGGCACGTCGAGCAAGTCGGGCATCATGCGGAACCTACGAAGGAGGATCTGGCGGATGGGTCTGCTCGACGGGCGCAAGGCGCTCGTGTTCGGCGTCGCGAACGACCACTCGATCGCCTGGGGGATCGCCAAGGCGTTCCACGACGAGGGCGCGCTGGTCGGCTTCTCCTCGGTCGAGAGCCTCATCGAGCGGCGCGTCCGGCCCCTCGCGGAGCGCATCGGGAGCCCCTTCGTCGAGCCGTGCGACGTCACCAGGGACGACGAGATCAAGGCCGTCCTGGGCAAGTGGCACGACCAGCAGGGCGACCTCGACATCCTCGTCCACGCGATCGCCTACGCCAAGCGCGAGGACCTCGACGGCAGCTTCGTCGACACGTCGCGCGACGGGTTCGCGCTGGCGATGGACGTGTCCGCGTACAGCCTCGTCGCCCTCGCCCGCGAGGCTCGCCCCTACCTCCACCGCGGCTCGTCGATCATGACCCTCAGCTACTACGGCGCCGAGAAGGTCGTGACCCACTACAACGTCATGGGCGTGGCCAAGGCGGCGCTCGAGGCGTCCGTGCGGTACCTCGCCGCCGACCTCGGGCCGGACGGGATCCGCGTCAACGCCATCTCCGCCGGCCCGATCCGGACCCTGTCCGCGGGCGGGATCGCCGGCTTCCGCAAGCTCTACGGCCCGTTCGACCAGCTGGCGCCGCTGCGCTCGCACATCTCGATCGAGGACTGCGGCAAGACCGCGACCTACCTCGCCTCCGACCTGAGCTCGGCCGTGACGGGCGAGGTCATCTACGTCGACGGCGGGTTCAACATCCTGGGCGTGCCCTCGCTCGGCGACTGACGCCGATGGAGCTCGTGCTGGTCGGGATCGGCGGCTTCCTCGGGGCGATCGCGCGCCGCGTCGTCGACCTGTCGGTCAGCGAGCGTGCGCAGTCCGCGTTCCCGTTCGGGACGCTCGTCGTCAACCTCAGCGGCGCCTTTGTCCTCGGGCTCCTGTTCGCGTGGGCGACCGAGCGCGACGTCCTGCCCGCGACGATCCGTGGCCCGGTGATGATCGGGTTCATCGGCGCGTACACGACGTTCTCGACGTGGATGCTCGAGTCGTGGCGGCTGGTCGAGGACGGCGCCTGGCAGCTCGCGGCGATCAACCTCGTCGGATCGGTCGCCCTCGGCCTGGTCGCGGTGATCGCCGGGCTCGCGGTCGGCCGCGCCCTGCCGTAGGAGGCGATCGGTGACGATCGAAGGCGACGCGCTGCTCGTCCGCGTCTACATCGGCGAGTCCGACACCCACGACGGCAAGCCGCTGTACGACGCGATCGTCCGGCTGCTCCGTGAGCGCGGGATCCGGGGCGTCTCCGTCTTCCGCGGGATCGAGGGCTACGGCCGCTCGTCGCGGGTCCACACGACCCGGATCCTCGCCCTGTCCGAGGACCTGCCGATCCTCCTCGAGGCGGTCGATGCCGAAGACCGGATCCGCGGCGTGCTCCCCGAGCTCGAGGCGATGGTGCGCGGCGGGCTCATCACGCTGGAACACGTCGAGGTCGTGGTCTATCGCGCCGGCGGCGACAGCGTGCCGTGATCCAGGCGTCGCGGCGATCGGCCGCGTTCGATCGTCGCGTCCTCGAGGCGGTCGACGCATGGGGCGCATCGGCGGCCACCGTGGCCGTCGTCGACGTGGAAGGGCTCGTGGCCGCACGCGGGCCGCTCGACCTTCCCCTGCCGTGGGCGTCCGTCACGAAGCCGCTGACCGCCGCAACGGTCCTGGTCGCGGTGTCGCGCAGTCTCGTGGCGCTCGACGAGCCCGCGGGACCACCCGGCTCGACGGTGCGCCACCTGCTCGCCCATGCCTCGGGGCTTGCGCCCGACCAAGACACTGCGCTGTCGCCGCCGGCGCGGACCCGGATCTACTCCAACGCCGCGTTCGACCTGCTGGGCGACCTGGTCGCGACGCGCGCCGGCGCCGGGTTCGCGAGCCTCGTCTCGGGCTGGGTGACTGGCCCGCTCGGGATGGACGGCACGCGGCTCGAGGGTCCGGCGTCGCAGGGCGCCGTGGGTCCGGCGGCCGACCTCGCCACGTTCGCGCACGAGCTGCTCGCGCCGTCGGTGCTTCCGGGCGACCTGCTCGCCGAGGCGGCACGCGTCCAGCTGCCGGGGCTGCGCGGCGTCCTGCCCGGCTTCGGATTCCAGGATCCCAACGACTGGGGACTCGGGTTCGAGATCCGCGGGTCGAAGGCGCCGCACTGGACCGGGGCGCGCAACTCGCCGCAGACGTTCGGGCACTTCGGCCGCAGCGGGACGTTCCTGTGGGTGGATCCGGTGGCCCGGATCGCGGTCGCATGCCTCACCGACCGCCCGTTCGGCGCGTGGGCGGGCGACGCGTGGCCCGCCGTGTCGGACGCGGTGCTCGACGCCTACCAGCCGGAGGAGCCGGGCTCGCCCTTGACCGGGCCCACGATGCGCGACGTCATCCAGCCCCCGTAGAACCCGCCCGGCTGCGGCGTCGCTCGCTCGTCACCGACCCATGCCTCGTCGACCCGGCTCGCGTAGAACGCCAGGTGCCCCGTGATCGCCTCGTACCCCGCGAGCGGCCGCTCGTACGACCACGCGACGTCCGGCCGACCGCGGCCTGCCGTAGAGGACCAGTACGACGCCGCGCCCTTCCACTCGCAGCTCGACGTCCGGGCGGAGGGCGCGAACAGGTCCAGGCGCACGTCGTCGCGTGGGACGTAGTACACCGGTGCGCCGGCGGTCTCGAGCACCCGGACGGCCCGCGTGGAGTCCGCGACGGTGATCCCGTCGATCACGATCCGGACCCGCTCGGGCACCGCCTCGACGCGCGGGGGCCGCGGATAGTCCCACACGGACTCCTCGCCGGGTCCCGGGACGACGGGCGTGACGCCGGCCGGCACGCGCCCCGCGAACCGGTACGGGACCTCAGCCATCGCCGCCACACGCGCGGCAATGCCCCGACACCGTGAGGTGCGAGAGGTCCATCGCGAACCCCCGCTCGCGCTCGAGGACCCGGCCGAGGGCCGCGGCCTCGTCGGACGAGATCTCCCACGACTGGTGACACCCCAGGCAGTGCAGGTGGCCGTGCTGGCTGACGGGCAGGACGTGGAACTCCTCGCGACCGTCGGCGCCATGGGCGTGCTGCACGATACCCAGCTCCTCCAGCACGTCGAGCGTCCGGTACACCGTCGACGGCACGGTCGACGGATCGGCCGCGCGGCAGCGTTCGACGAGCTCCGCGCCCGTGACGTGGCCCTCGCTGCGGGACAGCACCTCGAGGAGGATCCGGCGCTGCGGCGTCCAGCGCAGGCCGCGGGCACGGATGCGCGCGGGGAGCTCGTCCCAGGGTGCGGTCGCCGTCGCGGAGGGAGCCGAGGGACCGGAGGGAGCGGAGGGAGCCGCGCTCCGCGCCGGCGCCACCTGCCGGCTCGCCGTCACAGGCCGCCGCCGAGCAGCTGCGTGAGGTCGGGCAGGATCGACTCGGTCCCGGTGATGAACGCGAGCCCCACGGCGATGCTGAAGATCCCGGCCAGCACGCCGATCGTGATGTACAGCGGGCGGCGGATCTGCCCGGCGACGAACCCGGTCGCCGACACGACGACGACGAGCGTGTTCGACGCGAGAAGGCCGACGATGAACGCGAGCAGCATCGGCACGCCCAGCCCGGCGCCGGTCGCGCCGCCGACCGCGGCGATCAGCAGGGCCTGCGACCCGGTCTCGGCGCCGATGCCGTGGATCATGCCGACGCCGAATGCGGTTCGATAGCCGTACGAGCTCATCTCGAGCGGCGCGACGTGCTCGTGGCCGTGCATCCGGGCCTGGAACCGCCGCCACGCGTAACGGACGCCGTCGAACACCAGCATCCAGCGGCTCCGCAGCCGGAACTCGGTCCCGTTCCGGAGGTACTGCCACAGCGAGATGAAGACCCACACGCCCAGGAACAGCAGCGTGAAGCCCACGATCCGGCCCATGATCGGGTCGACCCAGTCCGGCAGGATCGCGCCGAAGGCGAGCGCGAGCATCCCGAGCGAGAACACCACGAGCGCGTGCCCGAAGGCGTACAGCGTCCCGAGGACGATCGCGTGGCGCTGCTCCTTGACCAGTCGCGACCGGCCCACGCCCACGGACGCCAGCGACGACATCGTCGCGACCGCGGCCCCGCCGCCCGACTCGTGGACGACCATCTCGGCCCGGCCACCGTGCGGATGCTCGTGGCCGCGTGACGCCGCCTGGTGCTGCTCTTCGTGCAGGTCGCTCCCCGCATCCGCGGCGGCGGTGGTCGACGTGATGTCGGTGATCGCCGCGAGGTGGTCCCAGTCGAAGCCGTGCCGGAACCCGAGCAGGAGACCGGTGATCAGGATGCCGAGACCGCTCCCGACGGCGACGGCGGCGAGCGGCGGGACGAGCGCGAGATCGGGAACCGTCAACCGGCCCTCCTGCTGTTGCGAGCGTGCGTAACTGCAACGCGTTGCAATAGGATCGGACGTCGCAGCGCGCGACGTCAACCCCTTCGCGTTCCGCGGCGTGACGGATGCGGGTCGCCGTGTAATGACCTCGGCATGCCGATGCGAGGCGGCGTTCGGCGCGAGCGACCCCGCTTCAACGCGCCCGACGCGACGCTATGTCCGGCGGCGGTCGCCTCTCCCTCCCCGAGTCGCACGTTCCCCCTCCGACCGCCGCCATCTCCCTTCCCCGTGACAGCGACGGCAGGCCGGCGCGCGCGCCGGCCGGGATCGATCAGCGGACGGCGCGATCCTTTGGGGCGATCCGCATGGCGGCGACCTGGAGCCAGGAGGCGGCGGTCCGCCGGACCCGGCCCGTCACCCTCGAACGCGGCGCGGCGACCGCCCGCGCCCGCACGGCGGGCGGCGGGGCGGACGTCTCGAAGGCCTGCACGCGCGCCGGCGCGATGGCGACCATCTCGTCGGATGCCATCGCGTCCACCGCGGGCTCCAGGTCCGCGGAGACCGCGGCCGAGACGTCGTCGGCGAGCGTCGCCGAGATCGGGATGGGCTCGGCGAGCGGCTCCGGGTCCGGCCCGGGCGCCGGGGCCTGGGGATCCGGGAACGGCGCGAGCTCCGGGACCGGCCGCATCGCTGCGATGGCCGCCGCGTTCCCGCCCCGCAGCCGGCGATCCCGGAACGGGACGACGTCGGCCCAATCGCGCGGCCGCGTGCCCGCCGGTCGCCACTCGCTGTCGGCGGCCGGCACCTCGATCGTCCCGTCGAACAGGGCGGCGAACGTCTCCCCGTCCAGCCGCTCCTCCTGGACCAGGTACGCCGCGATCCTGCGCAGCGTCGGGAGGTGCTCGGCGAGCGTGTCGCACGCGTCTGCGTAGGCCTTGTCGAGGATCGCCCGGATGGCGCGCGTCGCGGCCGGCTGGACCTCGGACGGCAGGTTGCCGCCGTTGCGCGGCACGAACAGCGAGAGCACGCCGCGACCGGACAGGCCCGCATCGGGCGCGTCGGGATCGCGGCCCATGCCGAAGCGCGTGACCATCGTCGTCGCGATCTGGGTCGCCTTCTCGAAGTCGTTCGACGCGCCGCCGGTCACCTCGTGGAACAGCAGCTCCTCCGCGGCGCGACCGCCCATGAGGGCGACCAGCCGGGCGTGGAGGTCGGACTCCGACGGAAGGTCGTTGTCCTCCTGGCTGCTCACGGTCACGCCCAGCGCCTCGCCGTGCGCGAAGAGGCTGATCTCCTCGACGCGCCGCCGGTCACCGTGGACGCGGCCGCAGATCGCATGACCGACCTCGTGCGCGGCGATGATCGCGCGCTCCCGCTCGTCCATCGACCGCCGCCGGCCCGTGCCAACCGCCACCTTGAGCCAGCCCGCCTGGAGGTCGGGGCCGTCGATGGCCTCGGCGCCGCCACGCGCCGCGAGGATCGCCGCCTCGTTGACGAGATCCGCGAGCTGCGCGCCCGAGAAGCCGTACGTCTTGCGGGCGAGGTTGTCGAGGTCGACGGTCGCCGTCAGCGGCTTGTCCCGCGTGTGGACGCCGAGGATCTCGCGCCGGCCGCGGACGTCGGGCAGCCCGACGTGCACCTTGCGGTTGAAGCGGCCCGGCCGCAGGACGGCGGCATCGAGGACGTCGAGGCGGTTCGTCGCCGCGATCACGACGATGTCGTCGTTCGGCGCGAACCCGTCGAGCTCGACGAGCAGCTGGTTGAGCGTCTGCTCGCGCTCCTCGTGGCCGTTCGGGCCGCCGCGCTGCTTGGCGAGCGCGTCGAACTCGTCGACGAAGATCACCGCGCGACCGAGCTTGCGCGCCTGCGCGAACAGGTCGCGAACGCGCTTGGCGCCGACGCCGACGTACTTCTCCACGAACTCGGAGCCCGAGACGTGGAGGAACGCGACGCCCGCCTCGTTGGCGACCGCCTTGGCGAGCATCGTCTTGCCGGTGCCCGGCGGTCCGTACAGGAGGACACCGCGGGGCAGCGTGGCCCCGAGCCGGGCGAACCGGTCCGGGTCGCGCAGGAAGTCGATCACCTCGGTCAGCTCGGACTTGGCCTCGTCGCAGCCGGCGACGTCCGCGAGGCGCACGCCGACGGGTCCGCTGCCGTTGCCGGTCGCCTTGGCCTCGCCGCGGCCGGGCATCACGACGGCAAAGGCCGCCGGACGCCGCATCCGCAGACCACCACGGAACGCGGACAGCACGAGCAGCAGCACGGCCACGATCATCGCGACCGGCAGCGCCGCGCCGACGATCGTGCGGACGGGATCGGCAGGCTGGCCGGCCAGTGGCCGGGTGGCACGGGCGGCGGCCCATGCCTCGTCGGTGAGCCGGTCGCCGTACCCGAGCGCGGCGAGCGACCTCGCGGCCTCCTCGGGCGCGACCGTGAGGTCGATCGGGACGAGCGTGCCGTCGCTGCGCCGCGCGACCAGGTGGCCGTCGCCGGCGCCGGGCGTCCCCGTCGCGGTGACGGCGGTCACGTCGCCCGCCTCCAGCCGCTGCTGCAGCTCGAGCAGGGTCCACCCCGAGGTCATCGTGAACACCGGCGACGACCCCGTGACGGGTTGGGGTCGGAGCAGGGTTGCGACGAGACCGACGACGAGGACGATGCCGAGGGTCGCGGCGCCCGCGATCAGCAGCGCACGAGGAGCGGGACGGCGGAGGCGGAGCCGCGGACTGCGCATACAGGAGACCGGCTGCGGGGGCGCGTGCGATCGAGGTCGGGCGGCCCGCCCGACGGCTCACGAGAGCCTAGCGACGCGGGCGCGGAGGGTCATCCGAGGAATGCAGTATGCGTTGCGGTACTTCCGTAAAGCATTTCGGGCGCATTGCAGTTGCATCACGGGACCCGCGGCCAGCGGTCCACCGGCTGCCGACGCCGCCATCACGCATCCGGTTCACGGGGAGCATACCCGCCCGGCCCGTGCCTACACTCCCGGGCCATGGACCAGCCGTTGCGCGACAACCAGGCGCTGTGGGACGCCTGGACGCGGATCCACGTCCCGTCCGCGTTCTACGATGTCGCATCGTTCCTCGACGGGTCCCGCCCGATCCGGCTCGCGGACTACGAACGCGCCGAGGTCGGGCCGGTCGCCGGCCGCACGCTGCTCCACCTGCAGTGCCACTTCGGGCTCGACACGCTGTCGTGGGCCCGGCTGGGCGCGCGGGTGACGGGGATCGACTTCAGCGCCGAGGCGATCGCCGCAGCGCGGACCCTCGCTGCCGACGTCGGCCTCGAGGCGCGCTTCGTGCAGGCGAACGTCTACGACGCGCCGGACGCGGTCCGGGAGGCGTTCGACATCGTCTACACGTCGCGCGGCGTGCTCGGCTGGCTGCCCGACATCGAGGGCTGGGCCCGCGTGGTCGCGTCGCTCGTCAAGCCCGGCGGCACGTTCTACGTCACGGAGATCCACCCGGTCGCCCAGGTGTTCGCCGACGAGGACGTCGCCCCGGGCGAGCTCCGGCTCGCGTACCCCTACTGGTCGCACCGCGACCCCATCACCTTCGACGTCCACGGGTCGTACGCGGACCCGACCGCGCCGACGGAGGGCCTCGTCGAGCACGGCTGGAGCCACTCGCTGGGCGAGATCATCAGCGCGCTGATCGACGCCGGGCTGCTCCTGGACTTCGTCCACGAGCACCCGTTCGTCGAGTGGCCCGTGGCGTTCCTCGCCGACGCGGGAGACGGCCGCTACCGGCTGCCGCCGGACGCGCGCGGTGAGCTGCCGCTGTTCTTCTCGCTGCGAGCGACGAAGCCCGGCTTCGACGCCGCGGCCGGCCGGGCCGACGCGGCCGGCGCCGTCCGCCGGCGCGCCGCCGACGAGCTGCACGACGTGGCGGGGCAGTCGCTCGTCGCCGCCTACCGGCTCCTCGAGGCGGCGAGGGCGCGTGACGATGAGCCGGGGACGCGAGCCGACCTGGAGGCGGCAGGCGAGCAGCTGCTGGCCGGGATGCGCGAGCTGCGGGCGATCGGCGACGGCCTCGTCGCGCCGGGACTAGAGGAGCTCGGCCTCGCGGCCGCCGTCCGAGGCTGGGCGGAGCGTCGGACGCGCACCGGCAGGCCGGTCGAGGTGGACGGCGATTTGTCGCGGGACGCCGTGACGCTCGAGGCCGCCTCGTTCGATCTCGTGACCGAGGCCGCGACCGCGCTCGACCGATCGGCACCCGGTGCCGCCGTCGCGATCGACCTCCGCGCCCCCGGGGATCGGCGCATCATCACGCTGACCGGCGAGGGAGGGTCGGCGCTCGCGGACCCCCGGAACGAGGACGGCAGGCGCGCGCTGGCGTCGATCCAGCGCCTGGCGGCACGGCTCGGCGGCACGGCGCGCATCGCCTCGGTCGGGTCGGGTGCCGGCCTCGTGCTGGAGCTGCCCTCGGTGCCCGCCGACGGCGCCGGCGATGACGGGGGAGACCGACGATGACCGATCGCGCGACACGCGTCCTCCTGATCGACGACCACGAGATGTCGCGACGCGGCCTGGAGGCGATGCTGTCGACGGCCGACTGGCTGCAGGTCGTCGGCGAGGCGGACCGGTGCGAGGCCGGGCTCGACGCCGTCACCCGCCTGGCGCCCGACATCGTCCTGCTCGACATCCGGATGCCGGGGATGGACGGTCTCGCGTGCCTCGAGGCGCTCAAGCGGCTCGACGACCCCGTGCCGGTGGTCATCGTGACGCTGTACGACGACCGGACGTACGTCCTCGAGGCGATCCGCCGCGGCGCCGCGGGCTACGTGCTCAAGGATGCGTCGACGGTCGACCTGCTCGCCACGCTGACCGCGGTCGCGGACGGCCAGCTCGCGATCGACCCCACGCTGCTGCGCGACGCGCTCACGCCGGGGGGCTCGCCGGCGCGGGGCCACGCCGAGACGCGCCGCGGACCCGAGGCGTTCGGGCTGACGCCCCGCGAGGTCGACGTGCTCGGGCGCCTGGCCGAGGGCCTCACGAACAAGGAGATCGGCGGCGAGCTGTCGATCGCCGAGGACACGGTGAAGAAGCACGTCCAGAGCATCATCGCGAAGCTCCGCGCCGCCGACCGCACGCAGGCCGCGATCATCGCGTACCGGGCGGGGCTCCTCGACGCCGCGGGCGCCTGACCCGGGCGGACGCCGAGCCGCGATCCTCCGCGGCCTCCCGAGCTGGTCCGGGCGAGGGCCTACTTGACGCGCTGGAGCGCCGGCACCGCCAGCGGGCGCAGCCGATCCGTCCGGCGCGCAAGCCGGGCGAACTGCGAGGGCACCCACCAGCGCAGGAAGTACAGGCGGCAGCCGACGCAGATCCCGGTCGCGGCGAGCACGACCTGCAGACCGGCGACGGCGGCCGTCAGCAGCCACCCGATCGGGGCGAAGCCGAGCACGAAGGCGAGCGACGCGAGCGCGAGGAACGTGCCGCCCATGGCCTGCGCGAAGCGCGGCGGGTACTCGTGCTCGGGCTCGACCGGCCCGAGGCGGAGCGCGCGGCGGATCGCCGGCCAGGCGCGGCCGGGCAGGAACAGCCGCGTGCCGAACGCGGCGGACACGAGCAGGTTGACGCCGACGAGCGCGGCCAGCCACGGCAGGTCGAGGACGAAGGCGACCGCGAGGACTGCGGCGGACACCGCGGCGCCGAAGCGCTGGCCACGAGGATCGACGAAGCGCGCGGGCGTGGGCGTGAGCGGGATGACGGACACGATGAGCTCCGGGGCGGACAGGGTGACGAAGGCGCGCCGGGGGGGGCGCGGGCCGGGTTCGCGAGCGCCGGAGCGGTTCGGGCGGTGGGTCAGGCCCCGCGGGGCGCCACGCGCTCGACCGTCACCGGCGCTCGCCGGCGACAGGAGCACCGGGCTCCGGGACACTGGGCGTGAAGGGTCCCAACCACGCACGAACCGTAGCGGTGGCCCGGTGTCACGTCAACGGTGCGCCGACGCCCACACCAGCGAGGTCCCGGTACTTTCGCGTCATCCGCGTTCCGGCTTACCATCGCCCGCAGCCGGCCCCCGGGATGGGTCCGGTCTCCGGGGAGCCACCAGGCGAGCATGTCCCTCACCCAGCGCATCCAGCGCGCGCAGCGCGAGCAGCAGCTCGAAGACGAGGTCCAGGGGCCCCAGCCGCCCGCGCCCATCAACGCCCTCGTGCCGACGGTGCCGGCGGGCGAGACCGTGGTGGCGCGCGAGGAGTTCCTGCGCGAGGTCCGGCGCGGCCTCCAGACCGAGGTCGTCACGAACTCCCACGCGCTGTTCGAGGCGACCGACACGCCCGACCTGCGGCCACAGGTCGACGGCATCGTCGACCGCTACCTCGCCGGCAACTCCCTGGCCGTCACGCGCGACGAACGCGTCCGGCTGGTCGACGAGATCCTCGCCGAGGTGACCGGGCTCGGGCCGCTCGAGCCGCTGCTCCGCGACGAGTCGATCACCGAGGTGATGGTCAACGGCCCGGACCACATCTACATCGAGCGGCGCGGCAAGATCGAGCGCGTCGCGACGTCGTTCCTGAACGACGACCACGTGCTGCGGATCATCGACCGGATCATCACGCCGCTCGGCCGGCGCATCGACCAGTCGAGCCCGCGCGTCGATGCCCGCCTGCCCGACGGCTCGCGCGTCAACTGCGTCATCGAGCCGCTGTCGCTCATCGGGCCCGTCATCACCGTCCGCAAGTTCTCGGCGCGTCCGTACACCGTCGAGGACCTCGTGGGGTTCGGGACGGCGACGGCGGAGATGTTCGACTTCCTGCGCGTGTGCGTCGAGGCGCGGTTGAACGTCTTCGTGTCCGGCGGGACCGGCTCCGGCAAGACGACGACGCTCAACGTGATCTCCGCGTTCATCCCCGAGGAGGAGCGGATCATCACGATCGAGGACGCGGCAGAGCTGCAGCTGCGCCAGGAGCACGTGATCACGCTCGAGGCGCGCCCGCCCAACCTCGAGGGCCTCGGCGAGATCACGACGCGCGACCTGTTGCGCAACTCGCTCCACATGCGGCCCGACCGGATCATCGTCGGCGAGTGCCGTGCGGGCGAGGCGCTGGACATGATCCAGGCCATGACGGTCGGCCAGGAGGGGTCCCTCTCGACGGGCCACGCCAACAGCCCGCCCGACATGCTGCGGCGGCTCGAGACGATGATCCTGATGGCCGGGTACGAGATGCCGCTGCGCACGATCCGCGAGCAGATCGCGTCGGCCGTCGACCTCATCGTCCACACCGCCCGCCTCGGCGACGGCTCGCGCAAGATCGTCAACATCACGGAGGTCTACGGGATCGAGGACGACCAGATCCTCACCCAGGACATCTTCGTCTTCCAGCAGACCGGCGTGGACGCGCGCGGCAAGATCCAGGGCGATCTCCGGCCGACCGGCATGCGCCCGACGTTCATGCCCAAGTTCGCGGCGAGCGGCATCGCGCTCCCGGAGGGTGAGTTCGGCATCCCACCCGAGGACCCGTCGCGGCCGACGGCGCAGCGGGTCGGCAAGGGCCGGTCCATCGGGATCGACAGCGGCGAGTCGCCCGCGCTCACGTTCGGGCTGGGGCGGACGGTGATCGCCGGCGGCATGGCCTACGTGTCGTCCGTCGGGCCCGTGCTGCCCGAGACCGGGCGGCTCGTCGGCGACGGGATCAAGGCGCAGGCGCGCCAGTGCCTCGAGAACCTCCGCACGCGACTCGAGGAGGCCGGGTCGTCGCTCGACCGGATCGCGCTCGCGAACTGGTCGCTCAAGGACCCCGCGGACTTCGAGACGTTCAACGAGGAGTGGGTCCGCTGGTTCCCGGGCGACGGGCCGGTCGGACAGCTGACGCTGATGCCTCCGCAGCACCGGCGCGCCGGGTTCCGGGTGTCGCTCGGCGCGATCGCCGAGACGGACGGGTCGCGTGCCTCGGGGCCGCTGCCGGCGCCCGTCATCCTCGGCCAGATCATCGTCACGGAACCACCCATCCGGCTGCTACCGTCGGGCGTCGAGACGGACCGCCGCCAGCACCAGCGGCGGCGCTCGCTGCCGGCCGGGGCCGCCGCCGAGCTCGTGCCGGAACAGGGCGAGCGGCGCCGCCGCGAGCGGCGGAAGGCCACCTCCTAGACCCGCACCACCCGCGCGCCCGGGCTCGGCGCGGAGGGCGCGGCGCCCCGCGTCGCCCCGGCACCGGCTACGCTGCGCGGGAGCCGCGCCGGGCGTCGCACGGGGCGCGTGCCGCGACGGGAGCACCATGGGCCGCCTCATCGACCTCTACGGCACGCAGCTGCGGATCCTGTGGGACTGGCGCGGCGGACCGGCCGGCCTCCTGAAGCGCCTGGTCATCGTCACCGTGGTCGCGATCGTGTCGTTCGCGCTCACGGCCTGGATCCTCCCCGGGATCCACGTCGACACCTTCCTCTCCGGCGTCCTCGCGATCGTGCTCGTCGCGCTGTTCAACGCCCTGATCCGGCCGGTCCTCCTCCTGTTCGTCGCCCCACGATCGCTGATCCTCACGGCCGTCCTGGTCCTCGTCCTCCAGGTCGTCGCCTTCTACGTCGTCGCCACCCTCTCGCCGGGCGTCCACGTCGATCGGATCGTGACCGCGGTGGTCGGCTCGTTCCTGTATGCCGGCATCAACACGGCATTGACGGCGATCCTCGGGGTCGACTCCGGCGGCTCCTACTACGCGACGCTCGTCCAGTCGCTCCGATCCAAGACGGGCGCCGCCCCGAGCGACAAGCCGGGCCTCGTCATCGTCCAGATCGACGGCCTCGCCCACCCCATCGTCGCGGCCCGCATCCGCGCCGGCTCCGTCACGACGATGTCGAGCTGGGTCCGCGGCGGCTCGCACAAGCTGTCCCAGTGGGAGGCGATGCTGCCGTCGATGACCTCGGCGAGCCAGCTCGGCATCCTGCACGGCAACAACGACGGGCTCCCGGCATTCCGCTGGTTCGAGCGCGACACGCAGCTGTTCCGCGTCTCGAGCAAGCCAGCCGATGCCGCCGAGCTCGTGAAGCGCCACAGCAACGGCGAGGGGTTGCTGTCGAACGACGGCGTCAGCATCTGCAACCTCGTGACCGGGGATGCGGGGCGGTCCTACCTCACGACCGCCGGCCTCGTCGACGGGTCCAAGGGCATCGGCGACAGCAAGGCGTTCTACGGCTTCTTCCTGAGCCCGACCGGCTACCTCCGCTCCTTCACGCTGTTCCTCGCCGAGGTGGTCAAGGAGCAGTACCAGGCACGCCGCACGCGGCGCCGCGGGATCACGCCCCAGATGCATCGCGGCATGAAGTACGCGGGGATGCGCGCGGCCAGCAACGTCCTGCTCCGGGACATCAACGTCTCGCTGATCATCGAGGAGATGTACCGCGGCGCCAACGTGATCTACGCCGACTTCACCGACTACGACGAGCTCGCGCATCACTGCGGGCCGGAGCGGGTCGAGTCGTTCGAGGCGCTGGACGGCGTCGACGCCGCGATCGGGACGCTCGCCAAGGCCGCCGAGTCCGCCCCGCGGCCGTACCGGTTCATCGTGCTGTCCGACCATGGCCAAAGCCTCGGCGCGACGTTCAAGCAGCGCTACGGCGAGAGCCTCGGCGACCTCGTCCTGCGCCTGATGGGCGGCCGGGCAAAGCTCGTCCAGAAGACCCAGGCGGCCGCCGAGGGATCCGCGTTCCTCAACGCGTTCCTGTCCGAGGTGACCCGCTCGCGAGGCGTCGGAGCGGCGACGGCACGGCTCGCGTTCGCGAACCGGACGTCATCTGACGGCGTGGTCGACCTCGATGAACCCAAGGAACCCGAAACGCCCGCCGACCCGGGCTCGATCGCCGTCGTCGGATCCGGGAACCTCGGCCTCATCTACTTCACCGGCCACGACCACCGGCTCTCGCTCGAGGAGCTCGAGGAGCTGCATCCCGGCCTCGTGCAGGCGCTGGCCGAGCATCCCGGGAACTCGTTCGTCCAGGTGCGCTCCGCCCGCGGCGGGGTGGCGATCGGGCCGCGCGGCGTCATGTACCTCGAGGACGGCCACGCCGAGGGCGAGGATCCGACGGCGGAGTTCGGCCCGCACATTGTCGACAACCTGCGCCGCCAGGATGCGATGGAACACGCACCGGATCTGCTGCTGCTCAGCCAGTACGAGCCCGAGCTGGGCGAGGTCGCGGCGTACGAGGAGCTCATCGGGTCCCACGGCGGGTACGGCGGGATGCAGACCAGGCCCTTCATCCTCCACCCCAAGGACTGGGAGCTCGACGAGCCCGTGCCCTACGGCGCCCCGGCCATCTACCGCAACATCCGGCGGTGGCTGTCCGACATCGGGATCGAGCTCGGGCGGCCCGGAGCCGCACCTGCGCCCGTCGCCGCCGGACCGTCGGAGCCGTCCGCACCGATCGTCGCCGACGCCACCGGCTGACCCCGTCCGATCATCGCCGGAGCACGCTCCTACGACAGCGTGCGAGTTCCTCGCGAGGCAGCGTGCGGGAGCAGCTCGCCGACCTCGACGTCACGCGGAAACGATCGCTGCGTTCCCGGCCGCTGGACGCTGTCCGACGCGCAGCGCACGCCCAGCCGGACGGCGTCGACCTCGTCGAGCCCGCGCGCGAGGCCGTAGGCGAACGCGCCGACGAACGCGTCGCCCGCCCCGGTCGTGTCGGACGCGGCGACGGCGGGCGCCGGGATCCGCCGGACCGTCCCGTCCTCGCCGAGCAGCGCCGCCCCTCGCGCCCCGAGCGTCACGACGACGCGGGTTCCCGTCCGCCGGGCGAAGGCCGCGATGTCGTCGTCCGTCGCGTCGCTGGACGCGTCGGCCAGCCGCGCGAATTCCACCTCGTTGGGGATCACCCAGTCGCACACCGCGAGCAGGTCGGGATCCATGTCGGCGGCCGGAGCCGGGTTGAGCACCGTGACCGCGCCCGCCGACCGAGCCGCCGAGAAGGCCGCGGTGGTCACGGGCTGCGGGATCTCGAACTGGCCGATCACGAGCGCCGGGGCGAGCGCCGTGACCGCGCGAGCGGCGTCGGCGGGCACCATCGCGTCGTTGGCGCCGGCGACGCAGATGATCCGGTTCGTGCCGTCGGGCTCGACCCAGATCGACGCGACGCCGCTCGAACCCGGCACGCGCACGAGGTGGCTCCCGTCGATCCCGAACGTCTCGAAGTTGGCGACCGTCATGTCGCCGAAGACGTCGTCGCCGAGGGCGTTGACCATCGCCACCTCGGCGCCGAGCAGGCGGGCCATGACGGCCTGGTTCGCGCCCTTGCCACCGAAGCCGAGCTGGAAGTCGCGGCCCTGGATGGTCTCGCCCTCGGCCGGGACACGGGGCGGGTACGCGATGAGATCGATCATCGTGCTCCCGACGACGGCGATGCGGGGCTGGTCTGCCATGCGCTGCGGCTCCCGACGAGGGCTGGGTTCGCCGACAATGGTGCCCGATGTGCCGGGCGGCAGGTCGCCGTCCGGTGATGACGGGAGCTGCGATCTCACGTGAAGATCTACCTCGCCGGGCCCCTGTTCACCACGCCGGAGCGCGAGTTCAACGTCCAGCTGGCAGCCCGGCTGCGGACGGCCGGTCACGAGGTCTGGGTGCCGCAGGAGAACCCGGCTTCGGAGCGCTCCGCGCGGGCGATCTTCCTCAAGGACCTCTCGGGGCTCGAGTGGGCGGACGGCGTCGTGGCGATCATGGACGGCGCGGACCCGGATTCCGGGACGTGCTGGGAGTGCGGCTACGCGTTCGGGAAGCAGAAGCCCGTCGTGCTGTTCCGAAGCGACTTCCGGGGCACCGGCGATTCGGACGACATGCCCTACAACGCGATGCTGATCGGGGCCGCCGACGCGCACATCGAGCAGCACCTCGCCAGCGTCGATGACGCCGCGGCGGCCATCGACGCCGAGCTCGTGCGCCTGGCGTCGGGCTGACGCGCGCCACCGCCCCGGAGGTTGGACCCCGTGGCGAAGTGGGGTATCGTCTGCGCACTGCCATCGGTTGCGGCCTTCCGGCGAAGGCCGGCCGGTCCGGTGCGGGAGTAGCTCAGTTGGTGGAGCGGCGGCCTTCCAAGCCGCATGTCGCGGGTTCGAGTCCCGTCTCCCGCTCCATCCCCTCCCTGCCTCGTGAACGGCGAGCCGCTGCGCGCTGAACCGCGCGCCGTCAGTGCGGGGCGCGGCCGGGATTGTCCTCGAGCTCGTCGGCAAGCTCCGCCTCGACCGCGGTCGTCCGGCGGAGCAGATCGGCCTGCTCCTTCGCCTTGCGGGCCAGCTCCGCGTGCCGGGGCGTGCCCGGACGCTCGGCCTGCTTCGCCTCCTCCGTCCGGCGCAGCTCGGAGAGCTCGTCGTCGACCGCCTCGTAGGTCGTCCGCAGGTCGTCCTCTCGCGGGTCGCTCATCGCGCCTGGCCCGCGGCCCCGTCCGTCGCCGCGGGGACCCAGTAGCCCTCGCGGTACACGTACCAGACGATCAGCGACTCGTGCTCGAGCTGTCGGGCCCGGACGACGATCCGCGGATAGTCGGGGCGAACGAGCGCCTGCAGCTCCGACGGCGTCGCCGGGGCGTGCTCGTCGAGCATCGCGTCGAGCGTCGTCCGCAGCCGCGTATCGGTCGGCGGGTTCACCAGCAGCGTCGGCCGGAACCGGTCACCGGCACGGCCATGTCCGGCGACGTCGTTCTCGACGGGCGAGCCGCGCGCGTCGCGCGGCTCGCGAGGTGCGTCGTCGCCGTGACCGGCTTGTGCGGATTCGGGGCCCATGGGGCGCAATCCTGAGCCCTCGGGCTCCGTTCGCGGATCACGGGCCCGTTGCAATGACGGGCGCCGCGCATCGCAGCGACATTGCAGCGGTCGCGGGCCCCAGGGGTGGCGGCCTGCCGCGGCCGCCGCGTACACTCCCGAATCCGTCCGACGTCCCGCGACCCCCAGGAGCCCCACGACCCGATGCCCGGACCGACCGCCGCCGTCACCCTCGATGCCTCCGGCCGCTATGTCGACGCCAACGAGACGGCGCTGGAGCTGCTCGGCGTGCCGTCCGTGGACGTGCTCCGCGCGACGACCCCCGACACCTTCGCGCCGGTCGCGCCCGACCCCGACGAGCAGAGCGCCTTCCAGCGCGCGTATGCCGCCTCGTCGGCGAGAGGGCTGCTGCTCGAGAGCACGTTCCGGCGCATCGATGGGGAGCTCGTCCGCGCCAGGACGGCCATCGTCCCGGAGGGCGACGGCTACCGCGTCGTGTTCCATCCCGTCGAGCGGCCGACAGCCGACCTGACGGTTCGCATCTACACGATCTCGGACGTCCTCGCCGAGTGGCGGCAGGCGGAGCGGCGGCTGGTGGAGGTCGAGCCGGGCGGCGAGGAGGCCGCCCGGGTGAACGAGCTCATCGAGCTGTTCCGAGCCCAGTACCAGCGGATGTTCGCCACGTCCGCGAGCCGCGACCTGTCCTGAGCGGGGCCGCCCGCCGGCGGGACGCCGGGCCGGTCCTGACGCGGCGGGTCCTCAACCGGACGCTGCTGGCGCGGCAGCTGCTCCTCGAGCGGGCGCCGGTGGCGCCGCTCGATGCCGTCGAGCACCTCGTCGGCCTCCAGGCGCAGAACGCATGGTCGCCGTACCACGCCCTCCACGCGCGGCTGCGGGACTTCGACCCGCTCGATCTCTCGGACGCGCTCGAGCGGCGCGCGGCGGTCCGGATGGTCCTGATGCGCGGGACGATCCACCTCGTCACGGCGCGGGACGCCGCGGCGCTTCGACCGGTCGTGCAGCCGGTCCTCGATCGGGAGCTGTTCGCGACCCGCACCTGGGGGCCGGGCGTGGCCGGCGTGGACCTCGAGCCGGTCCTGGCGCTGGCGCGGACGCTCGTCGAGGAGCGACCGCGATCGATGCAGGAGCTGCGCGCGGCGATCGGCGAGCGATGGCCCGACCTCGACGCCGGAACCCTGGCGTACGCGGCGCGCAACCAGCTGCCGACGCTCCAGGCGACGCCGCGCGGCCTGTGGAACCGGTCCGGTGCGGTCCGGCTGACGACGATCCGGGCGTGGACGGGGCTCGACGTCTCGGACGTCACGGCGCCGGACGAGACGCTGCTCCGCTACCTCCGCGCGTTCGGGCCCGCGACGGTCGGTGACGCCTCGGCGTGGTCGCGGCTCACGGGCCTGCGCGCAGCGTTCGAGCGGCTCCGGCCACGCCTCCGGACCTTTCGCGACGAGCGCGGACGCGAGCTGTTCGACGTCCCCGACGCGCCGATCCTGACCGGCGACGAGATCGCGCCCGTCCGGCTCCTGCCCGACTACGACAACGCGCTGCTCTCGCACCAGGACCGCTCGCGGATCATCCCGGAGCTCGACTGGCCGGAGCTCGGCGACAACATCACCGCACCCGTGTTCCTCGTCGACGGGTTCGTCGCCGGCATCTGGAAGCCCGTCGGCAAGGGTCCCGCGACGTCGATCGCGTTGCGGCCGATGGTCGTCCTCGACGGGGCGGACCGCGCCGCGGTCGAGGCCGAGGCGAGCGCGCTGCTCGCGATGATCGAGCCGGCGGCCGATCCGGGCGCGATCCGCTGGTGGCGGGCGGACGCGGGTCCCTAGCCCGCCGGGCTCAGTACCCGCAGTGGACGATGTGCGGCTTCGGGTGGGACGCCGCGTACGTGGTGCTGACGGTCGACAGGCGGCGCGCCTTCACCACGAGCTTGAGCGCGGTCCCGTGCGGTCCCGTCGACGTCTGGAGCCACAGCTCCTCGGCCGTCGTGGTCACCGCGCTCTGGACCGACGTCATGCCCTTCACCGCGAAGATCTGGTACGTCGAGACCTTGCTGTTCGACGTGTACACGTAGACCTTCTTGCCGATCATGTTCACGCCCTTGTTCAGCTGCCACTGCTTGAGCAGGGGCAGGAACATGCCCGTCCGGGCGTGGGCCATGATGAACGTGACCCCGGGCTCGGTCGGCTGGCTGAGCGTGCCCATGTACATGGCGACGTTGCAGTACGGGTAGCCGCTCGGGGCGCGCACCACCGGCAGGTTGATCGAGTAGGCCGGGATGCTGACGCGTGTCGCGTGCGTGAAGTTGAGGTTGCCGCACCGGATCGACGTCCCGGAGACGAACCGGATCGCGAGCCGGCTCGACCAGTTCGCGGCCCAGATCTGGTTCATGTTCGTCTGGCCGATCGTGCGGCCGAGCGTCACCCGCCCGGTCGACGTGGTGGTCACGCCGGCGATCCGGGTCACGACGGTGCCCAGGTTCGCGCACGTCCTGCGCCGGATCTCGACGCGATACGTCGCGCTCTTCCGCAGGCCCTTCAGCGCGTAGTCGACGCGGCCGCGCCCGTCCGTGTACACGGTGATCTTCGTGGTGCCGTTGGTTCCGCCCGTGCCGACGCTGGCGCTGAACACGCGCTGGACGGTGGCGGCGTCGGCCGGCGCCGCGGCGAGCGCGAGCAGCAGGGAGGCGATCAGGAGCGCGGACAGGCGACGCATCGGCAAGGGTCTCCACGTGACGGGCTGCCGACAGGATGCCCCATGACGACCGGGTCTCGCCACTCCACCGCACCGGCTCGGAGTGCACCCGCGCGAACGACGGCGCAGCCGGCGTTGCAGATGCGCAACAGTCCCCGCCCGGGACGTCTGGCTAGCGGCGCTCCAGGATCGGGCGCGCCTTGTCCGGATCGTCGACGACGAACGCGAACGTCGCGCGATCGCTCCAGCGCCCGAGGAACAGGTGGCCGAGCACGTTGACGCCGTTGTCCGCCAGCTCGCGGGCGATCATCGCGAGGCCGCCCGGCCGGTCCTCGACCTCCGTCAGGAGGGACTCGCCCTCGAGATAGGTCCAGCCGCCGTCCTCGAGCACCCGCCGGGCGCCGTCGTCGTCGGCCGTCGTCATGATGAAGTGACCGTAGTCGCCGAGCCCGCCGCCGCCGATCGCGCGCAGGTCCACAGCGGCCGCCGCCATCTGCTCGGCGAGGCGGGCCATCTCGCCTGGCTGGTTGGCGACCTGGACGACGAACTGCCTGGGCATCGGGCCTCCGTGCGGCGCGGCCGCGACTGGGTCGGGATGTCGGCCCGATTCTCGCACGCCCGGGGGCGTGCGCCATGTCGAGTTTGCCCGACCGGATCAGCGACGGAGGGCGACGGCCCGCCGGTACGCCTCGAGGTACGTCGGTGCGGAGCCCGTGACCCAGTTGAAGTCCACCGCCATGCCGCGGTCGAGGAGCGCGGACCAGGCGGTCGCATCCCGCCGGTGCGCCGCCGCGCGGCCGATCGCCGCCACGAAGGCCTCCGGGGTCGCGTCGTCGAACACGAAGCCGGTGCCGGCGCCGGGCCGCTCGTCGGCGTCGACCACGGAATCGGCCAGGCCGCCGGTGCGCCGGACGACCGGCGGCGTCCCGTACCGGAGCGAGATCATCTGGCCCTGGCCGCACGGCTCGAAGCGCGACGGCATGAGGAACAGGTCCGAGCCCGCGTAGATCCGCCGCGCCATGTCCCGGTCGAAGCGCTCGATGAGGGCCACGCGCCGTGGCTCCTCCGCGGCGAGGGCGCGGAACGGGTCGGCGAGCGCGGCGTGGCCGCTGCCCTGGACGATCATCCGCGCGCCCTGCGCGAGCAGGTCCCGGGCGCCGTCGGCGAGCAGGTCGAAGCCCTTCTGCGGGTCGAGCCGGCCGATCATCCCGAGCACGACGCCGTCGTCGTGCGGATCGAACCCGACGCGCGTGAGCAGGTCGCGGCGGCAGGCCGCCTTCCCGCTCCGAGCTTCACTCGAGTACGTCGCCGCGAGCGCGGGGTCCGACGACGGGTCCCACACGCCGGGATCGATGCCGTTGAGGATGCCGAACCAGCGGTCGCCGAGCGTCCGCAGCGTCGGATCGAGGCCCATCCCGAACGCCGGCGTGAGCGCCTCCGCCGCGAACCCCGGGGACACCGTGTTGACGAGCTCCGAGCGCTGGATCGCCGTGAGGAGGAGGTCGACGCCGTCCGGGTTCGTCCCGGCGAGGCGCTCGCCCGGTTCGAGGCCCAGCTGCGGGAGCTGCTCGTTCGGCGTCCAGCCGTGGTACGCGAGGTTGTGGACCGTGAGCATGACCGCCATGCCGTCGAGGAACGCGTCGCCACGCGCGACGCCCCGGGCGCGGTCGAGGAGCGCCGGCGCGGTGTGCCAGTCGTGGACGTGCAACACGTCGAGCGGCGTGCCGTCGCGCTCGAGCGCCGCGAGCGCAGCCCGGCACAGGACGGCGAACCGCCACGGGTCGTCGGGATGGTCGTACAGCGCGTCGCGGTCGAACGCCGAGGGCACGTCAACGAGGCGCAGGCGGTAGCCGTCGGCCGGGACGTCGAGGATCGTGACCTCCAGCGGCTCGCCGCCCTGCGGGTCGGGGATGGCGAGCGCTGGCTCGGCGACGGCCGTGTCCGGCACGCGGACCGACCGGTAGCGCGGCATCAGGACGTCGACCGGGGCGTGGAGCTCGGTGCGGGCCTCCGGGAGGCGGCCCAGCGCCCGGGCGAGGGCATCGACGACATCGGCGAGGCCGCCCGTCTTCGCCCACGGCTCGCACTCGGCCGCCAGGAGCGCGACACGCATCGTCACCCGGCGATCCTATCGCGGGCCCCGCGGCGCGCGAGACCCGACGTGACCGGACCCCGCCGTCAGGAACGTGCAACGGCGGCGGCTAAACCGGTTCACACGCCGCAAACCCGGTGCGTATCATGGGCCGCTCATGGAGCCCCAAGTCCGAGTCCCCGTCGCGCCCGGCGCCGCATTCGCGCTCCCGCCGAAGCTCGAGGGGCTCCGGCGCCTCGCCTACAACCTGTGGTGGAGCTGGCATCCGCGCGCGCGGACGCTGTTCAGCCGGATCGACGCGGGGGCGTGGGCTCGCTATCGGAACCCGGTGCCGGTGCTCCAAGGCTCGGTCAACTGGTCGCAGCTGCTCGACAACGCCGCGTTCATGGCCGAGTACGAGCACCTGCTCGCCGAGTTCGACGCCTACATGGCCAACGGCGCGGACCACTGGTTCTCGCGTCATCACGGCGACCAGCTCGGGGGCCCGATCGCGTACTTCTGCGCCGAGTACGGGTTCCACGAATCGCTCGGCATCTACTCCGGCGGCCTGGGCGTCCTCGCCGGCGACCACATGAAGACCGCGTCGGACATGGCGCTGCCGCTCGTCGGCGTGGGGCTCATGTACCGGCGCGGGTTCTTCCGCCAGACGATCGACGCCGACGGCCACCAGGAGCACGCGTACCCCGACTACGAGCTGTCGCGGCTGCCCATCCTGCGGGTGCTCGACGGCGTCGGGCAGCCCCTGACCGTCACCGTGCCGCTCCCGCGTCGCGACCTCGCGGCCGCGGTCTGGCTCGCGCAGGTCGGGCGCGTGCCGGTCCTGCTGCTCGACACCGACGTCCCGGACAACGACGACTCCGACCGCCCGATCACCCACATCCTGTACGTGCGCGGTCGCGAGATGCGCCTCCACCAGGAGCTGGTGCTGGGCGTCGGCGGCGTCCGCGCGCTGCGGATCCTGGGCCTCGATCCTGCGGTCTGGCACCTCAACGAGGGCCACTCCGCGTTCCTGCTCGCCGAGCGGGCGCGGGAGCTCGTGGCGGCCGGCACGCCGCTCGACCGTGCGCTGGACACGGTCAGGCGCGACAGCGTGTTCACGATCCATACGCCGGTGTCGGCGGGGAACGAGCGGTTCGACGCGGACCTGGTGCGCCGGGTCGCGGGGCCGCTGCTCGACGGCGACGGGCGGCCGGGCACCGGCGGCGTCCCGGTCGACCGGGTGCTGCAGCTCGGGATGGGCGTCGAGGGCGACCCCGGGCAGTTCGACATGACGGCGTTCTCGCTGCGGCTGACACACGGCGCAAACGCGGTGTCGATCCTCCACGGCCACACCGCGAACAGCACCTGGAGCGGCGTCGCGCCGAGCGAGATCCTGGGGCTCACGAACGGCGTGCACACGCCGACGTGGGTCGGCCAGCCGATGCGCGACGCCCTCGAGCGCTACACCAACGCGGACCTCGACGCGATGGACGACCAGCCGCCGGCCAAGCGCTTCTGGGACCGGATCGACCAGCTGCCGACGCAGGACCTGTGGGAGGCGCACCAGCGCCAGAAGCTGGAGCTCGCGATCTTCGCCCGCGGCCGGCTGCGCAGCCAGTTCGCGCGGCACGGCGAGTCGCCGGCGGCGCTCGAGGAGCTGGAGGAGGTCCTCGATCCGGGCGTCCTGACGATCGGCTTCGCGCGCCGCTTCGCGACGTACAAGCGCGCATCGCTGCTGTTCAGCGACCAGGACCGGCTCGCCCGCCTGCTGTGGAACGAGGAACGGCCCGTCCAGGTCGTGTTCGCCGGCAAGGCGCATCCGGCGGACCGGCCCGGCCAGGGCGTGATCCAGGACATCTTCGGCAAGTCGCGCAGCCCGCAGCTGCGCGGCCGCGTGTTCATCCTCGAGGACTACGACATCCGGATCGCGCGGTTCCTCGTCCAGGGCGTGGACGTCTGGCTCAACAACCCGCGCCGGCCGCTCGAGGCGTCGGGCACGTCGGGCATGAAGGCCGCCGCGAACGGCGTGCTCAACGTGAGCGTCCTCGACGGCTGGTGGGACGAGGGCTGGACCGGCGACAACGGCTGGGCGATCGGCGGCCGCGACACGAACCCGGACGAGGGCGCGCAGGACTGGGCCGACGCACAGGACCTCTACCGGATCCTCGAGGACGAGCTCGTGCCCGCGTACTACGAGCGCGACGCCGGCGGCCTGCCCGATCGCTGGGCGCAGCTGATGCGCAACTCGATCGCGAGCACCATCTGGCGGTTCTCCACGACGCGGATGCTCCACGAGTACGTCGAGCGGCTGTACCTCCCGGCGGCGGCCGCCGGGTCCGGGCCCATCAAGGAGCCCGCCGCGAGCGGCGCCACGTCGGGCTAGCCGCCGATTCCGGACCGAGGACGCAGCTTGGCCCCCCGTATCTCGCTGGCGCTCGCGATCCACAACCACCAGCCGGTCGGCAACTTCGGCTGGGTGTTCGCGGAGGTCTACGACCGCGCGTACCTGCCGCTGCTCGAAGCGCTGGAGCGCCATCCCGGCGTCCGGCTCTCGCTGCACTACACCGGGCCGCTGCTCGAGTGGCTGGCCGCCGAGCGGCCGGAGTTCCTCGCGCGGCTGGCCGCGCTTGCGGGGCGCCAGCAGGTGGAGCTGCTGGGCGGCGGACTGTACGAGCCGATCCTCGCCTCGCTGCCCGCGCCCGATCGCGTCGACCAGCTCGTCCGGATGGCGGAGCGGGTCGAGTCCATCACCGGCCGCCGGCCGAGCGGCGCGTGGCTCGCGGAGCGGGTCTGGGAACCCGACCTGCCGACGGCGCTCGCGACCGCCGGCTACCGCTGGACCATCCTCGACGACCAGCACTTCCGCGCCGCGGCGATCCCCGAGGAGAACCTCTGGGGCGCCTACACGACCGAGGACCAGGGCAACCTGCTGACGGTGTTCGGCACGGAGCAGGGCCTGCGCTACCGGATCCCGTTCGGGACGGTGGAGTCGGTGATCGACTACCTCCGGGACCACGCGACCGAGGCCGGCGACCGGGTCGGGATGATGGGCGACGACGGCGAGAAGTTCGGCGCGTGGCCCACGACCTACGAGCACTGCTGGGGCAGCGGCCGGTGGGTCGAACGCTTCTTCGAGGCGCTCGAGGCCAACGCGTCGTGGCTCTCGACCGTCACGCCGTCCCAGTGGCTCGACCGCGAGCCGGCGATCGGCCGCGTGTACGTCCCGACGTCGTCCTATGCCGAGATGGGCGAGTGGGCGCTGCCGCCGGCGGAGACGATCGTCTTCAGCCGCCTGCTCCACGACGCCGTGGAGCGCCACGACCCCGCGGCGCGCTTCCTGCGCGGCGGGTTCTGGCGCAACTTCCAGGTCAAGTACCGCGAGATCAACGACCTCCACAAGCAGATGCTCCGGACGTCCGCGAAGGTCGCCGCGATGCCCGACGGCCCGTCGAAGTCGAGCGCGATCGACCACCTCCATCGCGGCCAGTCCAACGACTGCTACTGGCACGGGCTGTTCGGCGGGATCTACATCAGCCACATGCGGCTCGCGACGTACGAGCACCTGATCGCTGCCGAGGACCTCGCCGACGCCGCGCTCGGCCGCGCGCGGACGGGCGACCTGCTCGACCTCGACATGGACGGCCGCGTCGAGGTGCGGCTCGCGGAGCCGGGCCAGGTCGTGACGGTCAAGCCGACCGAGGGCGCCGGCATCGCGGGCTGGGACGTCCGCGCCGCGCGGCACGCCCTGACCGCGGTCATGCGCCGGCGTCCCGAGGCGTACCACGAGACGCTCCGCGCCCACGAGGCCGAAGCGATGGCAGGCGCCCAGCCGGCGGCTGCCGACGGCGATGACGGCGGCGTCGCGTCGATCCACGACATCGTGATGGTCAAGGAGCCGGGCCTCGCGGCGCGCCTGCAGTACGACGACCACGAGCGGCGGTCCGCCCTGGTGCGCTTCCTCGATCCGCACGTGACCCCCGACGAGGTCGCCGCGGCGACCGACGAGGAGCTCGGCGACTTCCGCGACGGCGACTGGCAGGTCGACCACGTCGCCCCCGGCCAGGTCTCGCTGTCGCGCAACGGGTCCGCGCTCGGGCAGCCGCTCGCGATCTCGAAGACGATCCGCCTGGCCGGCGGTCGCCTGGATCCCCAGCTCATCGTCGAGCTCGAGGTGCACCACCGGGGCGACACGCCGGTCATGGCGCGCCTGGGCCTCGAGCTGTCGCTCCACCTCCTCGGCGGCGGCGGCAACCCGTCGGCGTGGTACGACGTCGACGGCTCGCGGACGGGGCACGACGCGACCGGGCAGGCGTCGGCCGTCCGGGCGATCGGCTACGGCAACGACTGGGTCGGCGTGGCGATCGACGCGCGCCCGGAGCCGGCCGCGGACGCGTGGTGGAGCCCCATCGAGACCGTGTCGAACTCGGAGGCCGGGTTCGAGCGCGTCTACCAGGGCAGCGCGCTGCTGTTCTCGTGGCCCGTCACCCTCGCGGCGGGTGAGACGCGGCGCTTCGCGCTGACGCAGCGGGTCGCCGTCGCGCGCGACAAGGCCGCGGCCGAGACGTCCGGCCGATGAGGGCGGCTGCCACCCGGAGGACACCCGCCCCCGGATGAGCCGGCCTCGCCTCGTCGTCCACGCGCACTTCTACCAGCCGTTCCGCGTCGACCCGTTCACGGGCGTGGTGCCGCCGGACCCGTCGGCGGCGCCGTTCCGAGACTGGAACGAGCGGATCACCGCCGAGTGCTACCGGCCCAATGCCGAGCGCGGCACGCTCGCGCATGCGAGCTGGAACATGGGCCCGACGCTCACGGCGTACCTGGCGTCGTCGGCGCCGGAGGTGCTCGCCGAGCTCGCCGCGTCGGACGCCCTGGGCGGCGGCGCGGTCGACGGGCCGGCGATCGCGCAGCCGTTCCACCACTCGATCCTCCCGCTCGCCTCCGTCCACGACCGGAGGACCGAGATCCGCTGGGGGCTCCGCGACTTCGAATCCCGCTTCGGCCGCACCGCGCGCGCCGCGTGGCTCCCGGAGACGGCCGTCGACCTCACGACCCTGGGGCTCCTCGCCGAGGAGGGCGTGGAGGCGACGATCCTCGCGCCGTGGCAGGCCGAAGGCCACGTCGACACGCGGGTCCCCTACCGCGTCGACGTCGGAGACGGCCGCCACATCAACGTGCTGTTCTACGACGGAGAGCTGTCGGGCGCCGTGTCCTTCGAGCCGGCGGTCACGCGGGATGCCGACCGGTTCGCGCGCGAGCGAGTCGCGCCGCGGTTTGCCGGCGCGCCGTCGGACGGCACGGGGCCGGTCGTGGTGATCGCCACGGACGGCGAGCTCTACGGCCACCACCAGCCGTTCCGCGACCTCTTCCTCCACCGCCTCGTCGCCCCGTCGGACGCCACGCCGGACCGCGGCTACGACGTCGTGACGCTCGCCGACGCCGTCGCGACCCCGCCGGGCCAGCTGCATCCGGAGGTCCGCATCCGCGAGCGGACCTCGTGGAGCTGCCACCACGGCGTCCTCCGGTGGTCGGGCGAGTGCCCCGACGCCGACGACGGCCGGTGGAAGGCGCCCCTGCGCGCGGCCCTGGAGCGCCTCGCGGGCGGGATCGACGTCGTGACCGAGGCGGCGTTCCGCGACCTCCCGGGCCGGCCGGATCCGTGGGCGGCGCGCGACCGGTACGTCGACGTGGTGATCGGCGCGCAGGAAGCCGAGGCCTTCGCGGCCGCGTGCCTCGGGCCCGGCGCTTCGGGGCACGATCGCCGGCGCCTCCTGGACCTGCTCGACGCGCAGCGCTGGCGCCTCGCGATGTTCGCCTCGTGCGGCTGGTTCTGGCAGGACCCGTCGCGCTTCGAGACCCGCCAGGTGCTGCGGGCCGCGGCTCGCGCCGTCCGGCTGGTGGACGGGGTCGCCGGCACGGATCTGGAGACGCGGCTCGTCGCCGACCTCGGGACGCTGATCTCGCCTGGGCTCGGTATCGACGGCGCGAGGATCTACCGGCACGCGCTGGCCGAGGTCGGGCAGCCGCCGCCTCGAGGCTAGGCGGACGGTGCCGCGTCGCGGGTCCCGGGCGTCTCCGGCCCCTCGTCGCCGGTCCCGGGAATCCAACGACCCCCGGCGAACCGGGGGTCGATGGGCTGGTCAGGCGCCGGAAGGAGGGTTCGGCGCCCGAGGAGACGTGCGAAGATCAGCCGAGGCCGGTGGGCTCGGGATGGAAGCCGTCACGGCTGTCGACGCCAAGCTCGTTGGCCGCGACCGCCACGATTCCGATCAGGACGAGGGCGAGGGCGATGACGAGAACATCCATGTGAGGCTCGCTTCTGGGGGTCTGGCCGCTGCTTGGTACAGTCAACTAGGCCAAGTCAGACCTTAGTTGGACTAGCGGACTATGTCAAGTCACCCGAATGGCGAACCGGCCGGGCCCGAACGGCCCGTGGCGACCGCGCACGCGCACGCCGCCGAGCTCGACATCGAGCGTGACTCGGACGTCCCGATCTCCACCCAGATCTACTGGCAGCTGGCGTACCAGATCGAGTCCGGGCGGCTCCAGCCGGGCACGCGGCTCCCGCCGGTGCGGGACCTCGGGGCAGCGCTGCGCGTCAACCCGAACACGATCCGGGCGGTGTACCGCCGGCTCGCTGACGCCGGCTACGCGGTCGGCCGGCACGGGGCGGGCACGCGCGTCGTCGATCGGCCGCCGGTACGCCGCGGGTCCGATGCCCTGGCGGGGATCGTCGCGGAGACGCTGCGGCGGGCGGCGCAGCTCGGGTTCACGCCGGACGAGGTGGCGCAGGCGACGTTCACCGCGGCGACCGAGCGGAAGCGTCCCGGACCGCACGTTCGGGTGCTGTTCGCGGAATGCACGACGGCCGACGCGAACGTCGACGCGGAGCGGATCACCGAGGCGTTCCCCGACCGCGTCGAGGTCACGCCGGTGCTCCTCGACGACATCCCCGAGCGGCTCGACCGCTACCACTACGACCTCGTCGCGACGACGACCTTCCACGCCGACGAGGCGCAGGCCCACGTCGCGGGGCGGGTGCCGGTGGTCGCGATGCTCGTCGGACCCGGGTACATGTCGCTGATCCAGGAGATCGCCGCGCTCCGGCCCGGGTCGTCGGTGGGCGTCGTGTGCGGGTCGCAGCGCGGCGTGGAGAACATCGCCGAGGTGCTGCAGCTGGCCGGCACCACCGACGTCCGGATCATCTCCGCGGTGGCGCACACCGAGGAGGAGCTCGACCGGGTGGATCGCGACGCCGATCTCGTGCTGCTCTCGCGGGAGGCGATCGCGCTCGGGCTCGAGAGCCGGTTCGAGCGCGCCGAGCGGCTGCGGAACTGGACCTACGAGTTCGACCCGGCCGGGTTCGAGCTCCTGCGCCGGGCGATCGAGCGGGTGCCGACCCACGAGGCCGAGCCGGTCGAGGCCTGAGGCCGGGAAGGCAGCGCGGCCCACGTCGCGCGCGGGCGCGTTACCTCACTTGACTTGCCGCTTGTCAGACGCTCACCGCTTGTCAGACGCTCACGAGGCGGACGTTACGCGGGGCATGCCCAGCGACGTGGGAGCTCGAGGCTCGCCCACGAGCGTCACCCCGCGTCCGTGCTTGTCAGACGCTCCATCCACGGGCGCAAGGTCGAGCCGGAAGCCGGCCAGTTGATCGAATGCTCATACGGTGTGCCACTGACAAGCGACGCGCGCAGAACGATCGCAGTACGCCCACCCGGTGAGCGGATGGCAAGCCCGCTCGCGTCCCACCGGTTTGACGACCGGGGGGCGAGCATTTGACAAGGTCAAGGACCGTCACGCGCCCCGATCAGGATGCTCGGCGCCGCGGGCAGTGCGACACTGCTCCCATGCGAGCCCTGCCCTACTCGCGCACCGCCCGTGAGCGGTTCGGGCTGGACGCCACGTCGCCCGTCTCCGCCACGACCGGGGCGACACCCGGCGACCAGTCACGGGTGGCGGCGAACCTGCCCGCGGCCCGGCGCGTCGTCGCGAAGATCAACGCCACGCGGCGGGCGGGCGAACCGAGCGCGCAGGCCGGCGAGCTCGCGGCGCTCGAGCTGCTCCACGAGATCTTCCACCTCCTGGTCGAGAGGGCCGCCGAGATCGAGCCGCAGGCGTCGATGGAGGCCACGACCGACGCCGTCGAGCACGCCCTCGGTGAGCCGCGCGTCGACGGCCTCCTCGATGCCGTCGGCGACGAGTTCCCGGACGTCGATGGCGCCCCGGACCCGGCCCGCGTCGAGGAGCTCCTGCTCGTCCGCCTTGCGAACGAGAACCCGGCCGCCCGTCCCCTGAGGGTCCTCGTCGACGACGCGCCCGTGCCGGCGGCGGATCGCGACGCCGCGATGGCCGTCCTCGAGACCCATCAGGGCGCACTCCGGCCGATCGGACCGAACGGCGAGACGCTCGTCGAGCTCCTGCGTGCGCCCGCCCGCGCCCACCCGACGTCCCTCGCCGGACAGCTGAGGTACGTCCGCGAGCAGTGGCGCGGGCTCCTCGGGCAGGCCCTCGACCAGCTGCTGGACCGCCTGCTCCTGACGCTCGACGTGATCGCGGAGGAGGAGCGCGGCATGCACCTCCGCTTCGGCGGTGGTGGGTTCGGCGACGGCGCCGGTCATGGCGAGGCGCCCGATCTCACCGGCCTCGATCAGGAGCCGGAGCGCTTCTCGAGCGACTCGGCCTGGATGCCGCGCCTCGTCCTGATCGCGAAGTCGACCCACGTGTGGCTCGACCAGCTGTCGCGGCGGTACGCGCGAGACATCCGGACGCTCGACCAGATCCCCGACGAAGAGCTCGACCGCCTGGCGCGCTGGGGCATCACCGGGCTGTGGCTCATCGGGCTCTGGGAGCGCAGCAACGCCAGCCAGCGGATCAAGCAGTGGCGCGGCAACGCGGAGGCGGCAGCCTCGGCGTATTCGCTGGACGACTACGTGATCGCGAACGACCTCGGCGGCGACGACGCCTGGGCGAACCTGCGGGGCCGCGCCTGGGCCCGCGGTATCCGGCTCGCGAGCGACATGGTGCCCAACCACATGGGCATCGACTCACGCTGGGTGATCGACCGCCCCGACTGGTTCCTGTCGCTCCCCCACCCGCCCTATCCGGGCTACACGTACAGCGGCGAGAACCTCGCCGACGACGACCGCGTCGAGATCCGGATCGAGGACCACTACTGGAACAACACCGACGCCGCCGTGACGTTCGAGTGGCGCGACCGGTCGTCCGGCGAGCGGCGCTACGTCTACCACGGCAACGACGGCACGAGCTTCCCCTGGAACGACACCGCGCAGCTCGACTTCTCGGCTGCCGCCGTCCGCGAGCAGGTCATCCAGACGATCCTGTCGGTCGCCCGGAAGTTCCCCGTCATCCGGTTCGATGCCGCGATGGTGCTGGCCCGCAAGCACGTCCGGCGGCTGTGGTTCCCGGCACCCGGCGAGGGCGGCGGCGCGATCCCGTCGCGCGCCGAGTACGGGACGATGACCCAGGCCGAGTTCGACGCCGCGATGCCCCACGAGTTCTGGCGCGACGTCGTCGACCGGGTCGCCGCCGAGGTGCCCGACACCCTGCTCCTCGCCGAGGCGTTCTGGCTGCTCGAGGGCTACTTCGTCCGCACGCTCGGCATGCACCGCGTCTACAACAGCGCGTTCATGCACATGCTCCGCGACGAGGACAACGCGGGCTACCGGCGGGTGCTCAAGGAGACCCTCGAGTTCGATCCCGAGATCCTCAAGCGCTACGTGAACTTCATGAACAACCCGGACGAGAAGACCGCGGTCGAGCAGTTCGGCAAGGGCGACAAGTACATCGGCGTCGCGACGCTCCTCGCCACCCTGCCGGGGTTGCCGATGCTCGGCCACGGACAGTTCGAGGGGTTTGCCGAGAAGTACGGCATGGAGTTCCGGCGGGCGACGCTCGACGAGCAGCCCGACGAGTGGCTGATCGCCCGCCACGAGCGGGAGATCGTGCCGCTCCTCCACCGGCGCGGCGACTTCGCCGAGGCGCGCGACTTCGTGCTGTACGACGTGACGGCCGACGGCGGCGGCGTCGACGAGCACGTATTCGCCTATTCGAACGGGAGCGGCGGCTCGCGGTCGCTCGTCGTGTACCACAACCGGTACGCGGAGACGTCGGGCTGGATCCGCGACTCGGCCGCCTTCGCCGTGAAGGGCGACGACGGCTCGAAGCGGCTCGAGCGTCGGACGCTGGCGCAGGGGCTGGGGCTCGCCGAGGGTGACGCCGCGGACCGCTGGCTCACGTTCCGCGACCAGCGGACGGGCCTCGAGTACCTGCGTTCGGTCGCGGAGATCCGCGAGCGCGGGATCCACGTCCGTCTGCGCGCGTACGAGACACGGGTGTTCTGGGAGCTTCGGGAGCTCCACGACAGCGCGGGCGTGTGGCGCCGGCTCGCCGCGCGGATCGGCGACGGCGGCGTGCCATCCCTGGAGGACGCGTTGCGCGACCAGCAGCTGAACCCGGTCCACGAGGCGCTTCGCGCGGTGATCGCGGAGCCGTCTCGCGACGGTGTCTCGCGGCTCGTCGATGCCGTCGCGGAGGCCACCGGTACCGAGGGCGACCGCGGCGCGGTCGTCGACACGATCGCGGAGCGGTCGGAGCGTGCCCAGGCGGTGATCGCCGGCGTCGACGACCCGTCGCAGCAGGCGGCGCTGCGGCTCTGGACGCTCCTCGCGCCATTGGGCTCGCTCCCGAGAGGCGCGCCCGTCGGCCCGACGAGCCGGGCGTGGTACGAGGAGCTGCGACTGGCGCCGGTCGTGGCGGATGGTCTGCGCGGCCGGGGCCTCGACGAGGGGCAGGCGTGGTGGGCGGCGGAGCGTGTTCGGATGCTGCTCGATCTTCCGCTGCCGTCCGGGCTCGGTGGACCTGCGGCGACGCTCCCGGCGCGGCTCGTCGACGCGTGGCTGGCGCACCCGGCGGTGCGGGCCTTCCTGCGCGTTAACACGTGGGAAGGCGTCGAGTACGTCCACGGCGATTCATGGCAGGAGCTGCTCGCCTGGATGGGCCGCCTGGAGCGGATCCTCACGCCGCGCAAGGACCGCGCGAAGCGGCCCGTCGAGCTCTCGGTGCTGGAGCGCCGCCTCTCGGACGCCGCCGAGGCGTCGGGCTATCGCGTCGATCGGCTGCGTGAGGCCGTCGCCGACGGCGCCACGCCGGCGTCGTCCGCCCGACGCAGCACCCCGGTCCTGCCGAACGCGACCGCGCTGCCTGCGGGGCCGCTGGCTCCAGGGGCGCCGATCACGCCCCCGGCTTCCGGGGACGATCAACAGCCAGCCGCTGATTCCGAACCGGACCAGGGCCCCGCGGCACCTTCCGATCGATCGCCGCGCCGACCATGAGTCGCTGATTCGTCGGCGTGCGCCGCGAGTCCTGTCATGACGGCGACCCTGGGTCGCGAATCGGCAGCACGAGGAGTCCCGCGCCGCCCGGACCGGCCGTCAGCCGAGCAGGATCTGGCGCAGGATCGGGATCGGCGGGGCGCCGTGCGAAATGACCGCTTCGAGGTGGGCCCGTTCGTCGAACCCGGGCGTCGGGCCGTAGCCGCCGACCACGCGCGGCGTCGGGACGTCGTCCCGTGAGCCGCCCGCGGCAGCCGCGGCGCGACGCCGCGCCTCGTCCTCGATCTCCCACATCCCGGCCGAGCCGAGGAAGTACGTCACGAGCTGGGTCGACGACAGCCGCGCCCGCTCGTCCTTGGCCATCGCCTCGGACCGCTCCTGGAACGCCCCGTCGACCATCAGGTCGATCGCCTCCGCCGACGTCATGCCCATCGTGTGGATCCGCACGTCGATGATCGCGTTGACGACGGCACGCAGGTAGAACTTCCAGTGGACCAGCCACAGCGCCGGGTCGTCGTCGCCATAGCCGCGGTCGAGCATCACCTGGGTGATGTAGACCGCCCAGCCCTCGGCGAACAGGCCGGAATGGAAGACCCTTCGCGCCAGCGACGAGCCGCGGTTCCCGTACGCGCCCTGCAGGTAGTGGCCGGGAACCGCCTCGTGGATCGTCAGCAGGCGGAGCTGCCGCGAGTTCATCTCCCGCAGATACGACTCGCGCTCGGCGTCGTCCCATTCCTCCCGGACCGGCGTGATCGAGAAGAACGACTTCTGGCCGACATCGAGCGGCCCGGGCGCATCGAGCATCGCGCCGGCGAACGCGCGCAGGAACTCGGGCGTCCAGTCGATGTCCAGCGGCTCGTCGACGAGCCCGATGACCTCGCGGTCTCGACAGAAGGCCTCGATGCGACCGAGCTCCTCGCGGCAGAACGCGACCAGATCGTCGGCGGCCGGATGGTCCGCCGCGATCGCATCGAGCGTGCCGCGCACGAGCTCGCCCTCGTCGTCCGGCTTGGGCTCGCCGGGCCGCCAGTCGGACCAGATCTCGCCCGCGATGCGGACCATCTCGGCGCGCACGGCGTCGTACTCGCGCTCGGCCTTGGCGAGGACGTCCCTGGCCGTGATCCGCGGGTCGCGAAGCGTATGGCGCAGCTTGGTCGTGAACAGCGGCTCGCCCAGCTCCGCACTCCCCGTCGTGCGTGGCGCGACCTCGGCGCCGAGGTGCTCGCCCATCGCCTCGAGCGCCGACGCCGCGCGGTCGGCCGCGGTGCGCAGCCTCGGCAGCAGCTCTGCAACCCCTGCATCCGAGGGTGCGGCCGCCTCGGCCTGCTCCACGGCGTCGCGCGCGAGCGACGCCACCCCGGCCAGGCGCTGCCCGGCGATCTCCGCGTGGAGCCTCGACACGGGCCGCGCCGGGTCCGATCCGGTCACGGCGCGCGCCTGCTCGAGGAGCGCCGGAACGCCCTCGAGCCGCTCGCAGGCCGACGCCAGGCGCACCGCCAGCGGCGCGAAGTCACGCGCGAGGAGCGGATGGAGGCCGCCGCCGATCAGGTAGACCCACAGCGTCGGCGCCCAGGTCTCCTCGCGCAGCTCCGCCTCCGCGAATCGGAACGCGTCGAGCTCACCGAGGACGAGCTCGCGATCGATCCGCTCGTCGTCGCTAAGGGTCGCCGGGTCCGCCGCGATGAACCGTGCGTGCCACCGGTCGAGGAACGCGAGCCGCGCCTGTCGGCCGGCCTCGCTCATGTCCGGCCAGCGGCCGTCGTGGCGGTGGTCGCCCACCCACGTCGCGTAGTCGGGCTGCAGCTCGAAGAGCTCGTCGAGGAAGCTCGCGACGAGGTCGTTGAAGGCGGTCACGGGCACCTCCGGCGATGGCGAACGGACCGAGCATAGCCGGGTCCTGCCGGCCGGCGCCGTGGCCGGTCAGACGCCCGGGTTCCGGAGCTCCACGTCGCGGTCGAGGTCGGCGGCCTCGGCGTCCGGCGGCTCGGCGGTCACGGGTGCGGTCTGCGCATCGGCCGTCGTCATCGTCGGATCCTCGGACTCGCCCGGAAACCGCATGTCCGGGTCCGACCCGAACGCGTCCGTGTCCGTCCGCCCGGCGAGCCCGCCGGGGTTCGTGTCGATCGATTCGCCGTCGATCGCCGCGCCCTCGCCGGGCAAGGCGCCATCGGGTCCGACGGGCGGCCCGGCCTCGTCGGTGGCGTCGGGCATCAGGCCCTCGGGATCGCGCGGGTTCGTCATGCCAGGCCCTCCTGCGCGGGACGGCTGTCCCGGGACCCCGAGCGTGCCGGCCGGCTCGTGACGGACGGGCTGTCAGCGCGCCGCCGCACGGTTGCAGGTGCCTCCATCTGCGATGATCCGCCCGGGCAACACCGCTGGAGGGCAGGCATGCGGCACTTCATCATCGGGACCATCGCGACGGCGGTCGCGTTCGCGATCGTGGCGTGGCTGCTCCCGCAGATCGACTTCACGGGATCGATCCCGCAGCTGCTGCTGCTCGCCATCGTGTTCGGCGTCGTCAACGGGATCATCAAGCCGGTCGTGAAGCTGCTGTCGTTCCCGATCACGGCGATGACGCTCGGGCTGTTCAGCTTCGTCATCAACGCCGCACTGTTCCTGTTCGTCGCGTGGATCGCGGGCGAGTTCCTCGACATCCCGTTCACCGTCGGCGGCTTCCCGGATCACGGCCTGGGCCTCGACGCGTTCATCGCTGCGCTGATCGGGTCGATCGTGCTGTCCATCGTGTCGACGGTCATCGGGCTGGTGATCCACGACTGACGTCGCGACCGGCGTCGGGCCGGAGGCGCCGTCGATCGATCCGGCGCTCCGCGAGGCCGCCCGCCGGTTCGGCACGCCCGTCCACGTGACGTCCATCGCGGCGCTGGCCGCCGTGGCCGGCGAGCTCGAGGCCGCATTCCCCGATCCGTGGCTGCGCGCGTTCTCCGTCAAGGCGAACGACGTGCCGGCGATCGTGGCACGACTCGGCAGGCTCGGGCTTGCGGCGAATGTGGTGTCCCGGGGCGAATGGGCGGCCGCGCGCGCGGCCGGGATCCCGAATGCCGGCGTGACGCTCGAAGGGATCGGCAAATCCGACGGGGAGCTCCGCGCCGCCGTCCGCGCCGCCGCGGCCGGCGATCCGCTTCGCTGGGTCGCCGTCGAGAGCCCCGAGGAGCTGGACGCCCTCGCCGCGCTCGCGGCCCGGGCCGGGCTGGGTGCCGGCGGCCGGCCGCCGCTCGAGGTGCTGGTGCGGCTCAATCCCGACGTCCAGCCGGAGACGCACCGCGGCCTCGCGGTCGGGCGCGGGACGGCGAAGTTCGGCATGACCGAGACCGAGCTCACGGCGGCGGTCGCGGCGCTGCCGGCCGATGGCCCGATCCGGGCGCGCGGGATCCACCTGCACGTCGGATCGCAGCTCGGGGCGGTGGACGCGTGGCGCGACGCCGTGCGGCGCGGGCTCGCGGTCCTTTCGCTCGTCCGAGCCGGCCGGCCGGCCTTCGACACGCTCGACGTCGGCGGCGGGTTCCCCGTGGGCGATGCGGGCACGGTTCCCCGGCCCGCGAGGTTCGCCGAGGAAGCCGCCGCGCTGATCGGGGCGCTGCCGGAGGATCGTCGGCCGGCGCGCCTCGCCGTCGAGCCGGGCCGGTTCCTGGTCGCGGCCGCAGGCACGATCGTCGCGTCGGTGCTGCACGTCCGGGAGCGGGGCGACGGCGAGCGCGTGGTGGTGATCGACGCCGGCATGACGGAGCTGATCCGGCCGGCCCTGTACGGCGCGACGCACCCGATGCGTGCGCTGACGTCGCTCGGCGCGCCCGTGCACCCCGGCGCCGCGCCATCGTCCGCGGCGCGCGTCGACGGACCCATCTGCGAGAGCACGGACACCTTCGGCTCCGCCGAGCTGCCGCCGCTCCACCGGGGCGACCTCGTTGCGATCGCGGAGACCGGCGCGTACGCCGCATCGATGGCCTCCACCTACAACGGCCGGCCCGCGGCACCGCAGGTCCTGCTCGAGCCCAACGGCACGCTGACCGCGGCACGCTCGCGGGGGCGGGTACGCTTCGCGGGATGACGCCGGCCAGCCAGCCCCGGGCCCGCTTCGCGGCTCGTCTCGCGGAGCGCCCGCTGCTCGCCGACGGCGGGATGGGGACGCTCCTGTTCTCGCGCGGGATCCCCCAGCGCGCGTGCCTCGACGAGCTGGCCGCCTCGCGCCCGGACCTCGTCGCCGCCATCCACCGCGAGTACCTGGACGCCGGCGCGGAGCTGATCGAAACCCTCACGTTCGGTGCGAACCGGCTGCGGCTCGACACGTATGGTCTCGCGCGCGAGGCGGGGCGGTTCAACCGCCGGGCGGCACAGGTCGCCCGCGAGGCACGCGACGTCAGCGGTCGCGAGGCCTTGGTCGGCGGGAGCATCGGCCCGCTCGGGGCCCCGACCCGCGAGCTCCGCCACCCGGACGAGGCCGTCATCCGGGCCGCGTTCCGCGAGCAGATCGAGGGCCTGCTCGAGGGCGGCGTCGACGTGTTCATGATCGAGACCTTCTTCGACCTGTCGCACCTGCTGCTCGCCGTCGACGAGGCCCGGCGCGCGTCGGACCTGCCCGTGATCGCATCGATGACCTTCGGCGAGGACCTGGTGCTCGCGGACGGGACGACGCCCGACGTCGCGCGGCGAGCGCTGACGGCCGCGGCGGTGGACGCGATCGGCGTCAACTGCGGGGTCGGACCGCAGGCATGCATCGATGCGCTCAGCGAGCTCGGCCCCGGCGACGACGGCGGTCCGGCGCGCTCGATCATGCCCAATGCCGGCCTGCCGCAGCGGCTCGAAGGCCGGTTCGTGTACGCGGCCGAGCCGGCGTACTTCGGCGCGATCGTGCCGCGGCTGCTCGACGCCGGGGCGCGGATCGTCGGCGGCTGCTGCGGCACCACGCCCGAGCACGTCGCCGCCATGTCGGCCGCCCTGACGGCGCTGTCGACGGCCGATGCGCGCCGGGCGCATGCGCGGAGCGCCGCGCTCGACGCGGCGCCGGGGTCAGCGGTGCTCGGCCCCGCCGCGGTCGGCTCCGGCTCGCCGCGGTCGGCCTCGCCGCGGTCGCCGATCGTCGATGCCGGCATCGCGCAGGCGGATCGCCAGCCGCCGACCCGGCTCGCCGCCGCCCTCGCGGACCGGCGGTTCGTGATCTCCGTCGAGATCGACCCGCCGCGCAGCATCCGGATCGACCGGACGCTCGACGCGGCACGGCTCCTTCGCGACGCCGGCACGGACGTCGTCAACGTGTCCGACTCCGCCATGGCTCGCGTCCGGATGGGGGCGATGGCCGTCGCCTTCGGGATCCAGCACGACGTCGACGTCGAGTGCCTCGTCCACTGCACGACGCGCGACCGGAACCTGATGGCGCTCGAGTCCGAGCTCCTGGGCGCGCATGCGCTCGGCGTCCGCAACATCCTCGCGCTGACCGGGGATCCGCCGCGCGTCGGCGACTACCCGATCGGGACGGGCGTGTGGGACGTCGACTCGATCGGGCTGATCGAGGTCATGACGCGCCTCAACCGCGGCGAGGACCAGGCCGGGTCGCCCATCGGAAACGCGGCCCAGTTCGTCATCGCGTGCGCGCTCGACCCGACGGCACACGACGCGAGGACCGAGTGGGACCGGCTGGAGCGGAAGCTCGACGCGGGCGCGCACCTCGTCATGACGCAGCCGCTGTACGACGAGGCGCAGGTCGAGGCGATGCTCGCGGAGGCGCGTCGGCGCTTCGGGCCGCGCGGGTTCCCCGTGCCGCTGCTCCTCGGCGTGCTGCCGCTGGTCTCGGCACGGCACGCGGAGTTCCTCCACAACGAGGTGCCGGGGATCACGATCCCTCATGCCGCCCGGGCGCGCATGGCCGACGCGGGCGCCGAGGGCAGCGAGGCCGGGATCGACATGGCCGATGCGCTCCTCGCCGCGGTCGATGGCGAGGTGGCGGGCACGTACCTCATGCCGAGCTTCGGGCGCTACGAGCAGGCGGCCGCGCTGGTGCGCCGGATCCGAGCCCGGCACCCGGTCCCGGTCGCGGCCGGCTGAGGGCGCCCCGACCGCTCGACCGCGACACGTCCCGGCGCGAGTGGTCGGTGTTCCCTCGGAGGACCACCGAGCCACGAGTGGCCTTCCAGCTGGCTCCGACGAACCGAAACTGGACGTCCTTGTCCTCCCGCCGAACCGTGGACGCGAGATCGCGCGAAATCGCGTCCCGGTGGTTCGCCACGGGAACCCGTGGCCGCCGACACCGCCGCCGGTCGACGCCGCCACCGGTCGTCCCCGCCGCCCGAAGGCCCCGCCGCCGGTCGATCGTGGCTCTATCGTTGGCGCATGACGGACCGCCGCCCCATCCCGCCTCGTCGCATCACCCGCCGCGTCCCGCTGCCGCTGCTCGCCATGGTCGCCCTCGTCGCGCTCGCGGGCCCGTGGGTCTCGACCGCCGCCGCCGCGGGACCGCCGTTTCCGAGCCCCGAGAACGACCGCGCGGTGTACGACACCGCCAACGCCCTCAAGGAGGCCACGCGCGCGCAGGCCGAGCAGACCATCGACGGCATCGAGCAGCGGACCGGCGCCGAGGTCGTCGTCTACACCCAGACCGTGCCGTGCTGCCAGACCAGCGACGAGGCGGAGTCCGACGCCCAGGCGCTGATGGACCAGTGGGGCGTCGGCCGCAAGGGGTTCGACGACGGCCTCGTGATCCTGTTCAACCTCGAGGAGAACGACACCTGCCACGGCCAGGTGCAGCTGTACGCGGGACCGGGGTTCCGCGCGAAGTTCCTCACCAACCAGGAGCGGCAGGCGATCTACGAGGACGACATGCTGCCGCTGCTGCGCGACTGCGACCTCGACGGCGCGCTGCTCGCGGCGATGGCGAAGGTCGACGCGGCGGCGTCCCCGGCCCACGCCGCCGAGCTCGACTTCGCTCGCCAGGTCAACGCCGTGCTCGGGCTGCTGGTCGCGCCGCTGGCCGCGATCGCGATCGTCGTGTGGGGCCTCGCGAGCTGGGTCCGGCACGGCCGCGACCCCGTCTACCTCGACGACCCGTCGATCCACATGCCGGCGCCCCCACCGGGGCTCACGCCGGCGGCCGGGGCGGTCATCCGCGAGGGCCGGTCGACGCGCCGCGCCCTGACGGCGGCTTCGCTCGACCTCGCGGCCCGCGGCATGATCGCGTTCCAGGCCGAGAAGACGGGGCTGCTCGGCAACGCGACGAAGGTCGGCATCCTCACCCGTCCCGAGGACCACGAGGTCGACGCCGTCGATGGCGCCGGCAGCCCGCTGCCGCCCGGTCCGCCAGGCTCGGAGCAGCTCGATCCCGAGGCCCAGTGGCGCCGGGATCGCGCCCGCTCCCGCCCGCTCGATCCGGCGACGAGCTTCCTCGACGGCCGGCTCTCCGGCCTCGGCGGCAGCGACGGCTACGTCGCGCCCGACGACATGCTCAAGCTCGGCAAGGACGTCGCGGGCTTCGACTCCCTGATCGAGGATCACGTCGTCAAGAACGGCTGGTTCGTCGAGCCGCCCGCAAGATCGACCCGGCGTTGGGTGGGGCGCGCGAGCCTCGTGCTCGTCGTCGCCGTCATCGCGCTCGTCGCGGCGTTCAATCTGCCGTCGGACGGGCTCACCGTGGTCGGCCTCGCGCTGCTCGGGGCCGGCATCGTGCTGATGATCCTCGCCCGGTCGATGCCCGCGCGCACGATGCCCGGCGCCATGATCCGGGCGATGCTCGAGGCGTATCGGCGGACGCTCGAGAAGACGATGGCGCAGGCCCGGTCGATGGACCAGGTGGTCGCCGAATCCGCGATCCCGCTCATCGAGAGCCCCGACGACGCCGTCGTGTGGGGCGTCGCGCTCGGGCTCCAGACGCAGGTCGAGCAGGTGCTCGAGCGCACGGCCGACGACCTCCAGCACGGCCGGGCGTCAGGCGGCTACATCCCCGTCTGGTACGGCAGCGGCGGTGACGGGTCGTGGTCGGGCAACGCCGGATCCGGCGGCTTCGCGCCGGGCGTCATGAGCTCGTCGCCGATCCCGAACTTCGGCGGGATGATGGCGGCGCTCGGCACGATCGGAAACTCGCCGTCGTCGTCGGGGTCGGGCGGCGGGTTCGGCGGTGGCGGCTCCGGTGGCGGTGGCGGTGGCGCCGGCGGCGGGTTCTAGCGCGACGCTCCGTTCGGCGCCGCGCCCGGGCGCCGCGCGCCCTCGCGCTACACTCGCGGCATGGGTGCGACCGACACGATGGAAGTGTTCTTCGAGCTCCTGAACGCGGGCGACGTCACGGGCGCCGTCGGGCTGATGGACGAGAAGACCGAGATGCGGATCCACGTCGGCGACAACGCGCGGACGCTGCGCGGCGTCGAGCAGGTGGGTGGCTGGTTCCTGCGCGCCGACAAGGGCCTGAAGATGGTCCCGGGGGACGTCCGCGACCTCGGCAACACCTACCAGGCGGACCTCGTCGTCATCCGGCCCGGCGCCCCGAGCCAGCACCTCGACGCCCAGTTCCGCGTCGAGGCCGGCAAGATCACCTCGATCAACCTCGCGCCCTACACCCGCTGACGGATCGGGCCCGCGGCGGCGCGCTCAGGGCTGCGCGGACGCGTCCTCGGGCGTCGGCGTCGGGATCGTGAGCTGGTCGCCGATCTGGATCTTGTCGATGTTCTTGACCTGCGGGTTGGCGGCCTTGAGCTCCTCGACCGTGACCCCGAACTTCTTCGCGATCTTCGAGAACGTGTCGCCCTTCGCGACGACGTAGGTCTGCGGCGTCGGCGGCGGCGGCGTCGTGGGCACCGGGGTGTCGGTCGCCTGGACGACCGGCGTCGCGGTCGGAGCCCCACCGGCGCCCGGCTGGTCGTTCTTGCCGAAGCCGAGCAGGTTCGGCCCGAAGAGGAACAGGAACAGCGCCGCCACCAGGATGACGGCCGCGGCAACCCCGAGCTTCGGGATCCCGTTGAACGAGGGGAGCCCGACCCTCGTCCGCAGCGTGGGGTAGGCCTCGTAGCGGCGCGGCGCCTCCCATGCCGGCCCGAACAGCTCCGCGGCGTCCTGGCGCCCGCGGTTGCCGTTCGCCGCAGCTGCGCCCTGGGAGCCGCCCGAGCGGTCGTCGGGCCGGGCCTGCGAGGGCGACGGTCGCGGCGTCGCAGCTGGCGGCGTGGCCTGGCGGGACGGGGCCGGCGTTGTCGGCGGTGCGGGCACGGGTGGTTCGGGCAGCTCTGTCGCCCACGCCGCGCTCGTTCCGGCGGCGGCCGCGGCCGCGACCCCGGCCCCAAGCGCTCCCGGCGCGGCGGCGCGGGCCTCGTCAGCGGTGCGCTGCGGCGTCGTGCGCTCCGGCGCCGCAGGCTGCGGCGAGGCGGGTTCCGGCTCGTGGGGATCGGGACCCGCCAGCCGGTACGCGGCGCTGCCGGCGAGGCCCCGCGATTCCGCGCCCCATGCGCCCGGTGCGGTCCCGGTCGCGGGCGTGGCCGCCGCGGCATCCGGGCTCGTCGGACGTGGCGGAATCGCGGGGACGTCGTCGTCGATGGCGCCGTCACGCGACGCGCCCGCGGCTCCGCCGCCAGTCACCGCGGCGCCCATCGCGGCGGCGCCCATCGCCCCCGCGGCGGGTGCCTGCGCCGGATCCCCCGTCCACGGCGGCGGCGCGGCCCAGTCGCGCGGCGGGTTTCGGCGGGGCGGCAGCTCACCGGTGTCGGAGCCCGCGGGGTGCTGCGGGTCCCGGTCGCGGGGCGGCATCGGGTAGCTCTCGGGCGCCGCCTCGTCGTGTGGCAGCGGCGAGGCGACGGGTGTCGGTCGCGCGGCGGCGGCCTCGCGGCGTGCCCAGTCCTGGAACGTCGGGCACACCGGGAACGCCGACGACAGGCAGTACGCCTCCTGGTGCGCGAGCGCGCGGGGCGCGGGGCGGGACTCGGCGAAGCAGCGGTGACGGTGGTCGGGGACGGTGGAGCGGGCGTCGCGATCGTCCTCGAACGCCACGAACGGGCACGCCGGTGCGCCGTCGGGCGGAAGGCCTCGTTCGGTCATCGCGCGGATGATACCGGGCCGCCCGGACGCCACCCGGTAACCCCGGCATGCCGGTTCGCAGCCTTGCGCGGCGCCTCGGGACGGGGGCTGGCGCGAGGCTCAGGACCGGGGCTGGCGCGGCGCCCTGGTGGCCGGGGTGTCGACCGCTGGAGCGGGCGGGGTCGCGCCCGGCGCCCGAGGCATCGGCACCGCTCCATCAGGCGCCCCGAACACGACGGTGTTGCCGCTCGACGCGCCGAGCTCCTGCAAGATCCGCAGCTGGAGCAGCCCCGGGTTGTCGGCGAGCGTCCGGCCGGCATTCGCGAGGCCGCGGAGGGCCGCCGTCTCGCCTCGCGCCCGCTCGAGCGCCGCCTCACCTTCCTTGCGGGCCGTGATGACCGACGCGTACGCCCGCTTGAGCTCGCCCGGCAGCATCACGTCCCGGACCTCCACCTCCAGGAGCTCCACGCCGATCGCCGCCAGCCGGGCCGCGACGAGCTCCCGGACCTCCGGGCCGAGCTCCGCCCGCGAGGCGAGGTTCTCGTCGAGCGTCCGCCGGTTCACCGCCTGCCGGATGCCGAGCTGCAGCACGAGGTACGCCGTCCGCCGGAAGTCGGCGTCCTGCGTGATGGCCGCCACGGGGTCGCCGATCACGTACCGGGCCACGAGGCTCACCTTTGCCGCGACCCCGTCAGCGGTCAGGATCTCCTGGCCCTCGATCGGGACCATGGACGGCCGCACGTCGAGCGCCCGGAGCTCCGTGTACGGCCCGAACGTCGGGTGCACCCCGGGCTCCACGAGACCGACGAGACGGCCCTGGCGAAACCGCAGGCCGCGTTCGTAGTCGTGGACCGTCGTGAACTGCACGGCCCGCACGAGCAGCGCGACGAACGCGACGAGGATCGCGATGACGACCAGCCAGACGAGGACGTCCACGCTTCACTCCGTGGTCGCCCGCCGGGCCGGATCACGCGTCGACGACGGAGGGCCCGAAGCCCTGCAGGGCCGCCGACGCGCTGCGTCTCCGCCGATCCGGCACGGCGAGCGGGTGAGGCAGGAATCGAACCTGCCGTACCAAGCGCCGAGGTCGATGACGGAACCCTCGTCCGGCGATGCCGGGCGGAGCCGCACTGGGACGGCGCCCCGCGATCCTAGACCGGCATGCAGCCGTCGGACAATCGCACGCCGCATCACAACGCGACCGCCCGACCTTCGTTTGACAGTGGCGGACGGGCGCGCGGACACTGGTCCGGCCGGGGCCATCGCTCGGCCCCACGGATGCGGCACCACCCGCCGCCACTGCCCGGAGGTCCCAGATGTCCCTTGTCGCCCGCCTCCTCGCCCCGAAGGCCGTCGCGCACGCGCACTGCGACCTGCCGTGCGGGATCTACGACCCCGAGCAGGCCCGGATCGAGGCCGAGTCCTGCTACAAGATCATCGAGAAGATGGGTGGCAACAGCGACCCGGCCTTCACGACGCGCGCGATCCACATCAAGGAAGAGCGCGCGGACCTCGTGAAGCACCACCTCGACGTCCTGTGGCACGACTACTTCAAGCCCGAGCACCTGGAGACGGTGCCGAACCTCCACGAGCTGTTCTGGAACGCGACCAAGCAGGTCTCGAAGGTCAAGGCATCGACCGACATCGCCGACGCCCAGAAGCTGCTCGACCTGATCAACGAGGTCGACGCCGCGTGGAAGGCCACCGGCGGCGAGGGCAAGACCCGCGTGGCCGGCCGCCCGAGCTGATCCCGGCTCCGTGCCGGATCCCCGTTCCGAGGCCCCGTCGACCGGCGGGGCCTCACCGTATCCGCGCGTGGTCGCGGGCCGGACGCGCGCCGACGGCGGCCGTCGAGGGCTCGCCGGCCTGTGGCGCGTCACGGTCGCCGACGGGTCGATGACGCCGGCCGTCGATCCCGGCGACTGGCTGCTCCTGGACCCGACGGTCCGCCGCTGGCCGCGGCGCGGGAGCATCGTCGTGTTCCGGGAGCCCGCGTCGGGGACCCTCGCGATCAAGCGCGTGGCGGCGCGTCCCGGCGACTGGGTCCGGTTCGCCGACGGCTGGCTGCAGATGGGCGACGACGAGGCCTGGCTGCGGGGCGACGCGTCCGACGATGAGCTGGCTGCGGCCGGTCACGGGGCGGCCGTCGATTCGCGGCGGTACGGGCCGGTGACGGTCGATGCGCTCGTGGCGCGGGCGTGGTTCCGGTACGGCCCGTCGCTCCGGCGGATCGGACGGCTGCCGGGGCCGTAACCGGAACGGCGGCGTCCGGGCGCTCGGCCGGCTCTACGATCCGCCGCATGGACGACCTGCGCGCGAGCCTCGCCGGCTTCGATCCCGACGCGCCGCTCTCGGGTGCGCCGGACCCCTGGGACTACCTGCCGATGCCCGCGGTGCGCGCCGGGCCGCCGTGGGCCATGGCCGAGAGCATCGCCGCGGAGCCCGCGCTGGCGGCGCGGATCGCCGAGCGGAGCCTCGCGGACGGATCCGCCGAGCGGCTCGCGGGCGTCGTGCGCGGCGCGGCAGAGGCGGGGCGGCCGATCGTCGTCACCGGCTGCGGCACGTCGGAGCATGCGGCGCTGGGCGTGACGGCAGTGCTGCGCGACGCGTGGGCCGCGGCTCCCTTCGACGGCCCGCCGCCGGTCGCCGCCCAGGCGTTCGAGCTCGCCCTCGATCCGCCGGCGACGGGGCTCGTGATCGGGATCAGCCACGAGGGCGGCACGGCCGCGACGCTGGACGCGATGCTGGCGTCGCGCGCCGCCGGTGCGGGCACGGCGACGATCACGGCGAGCGGCGCGAGCCCGGCTGCGTCGGTCGCGGACGTCGTCGTCTCGACGCTGGAGCTCGACCGATCGTGGTGCCACACGATCGGCTACGTGTCGCCGATCGTCGCCGCCGGGGTCGTGTCGGGCATGGTCGCCGGATCACCGATCACCGGGCACGGGCTTCGAACCCGGCTCCTCGAGGGCATCGACGCGGCCCATGGGGCGTCGCGCGACAACCGGCCGGACGCGGTGATCGCGGCAACGGTCGCGGCCGCACGCCAGCTGCTGGTCGTCGGGTCCGGTGCGGACCGGGTCACCGCGCGCGAGCTGACCCTGAAGGTCGAGGAGGCCGCGTGGATCCCGAGCGCCATGCGCGACCTCGAGACGTTCCTCCACGGGCACCTGCCGGCGACGGGTCGCGACACGGCGATGATCCTCGTCCTTCTCGAGCCGACGGGTCTCGAGGCGCGGGCGAAGCGAGCTCGGCAGGCGCTGGCCGCGGCTCGCGAGGTCGGGATGCGGCCGGCGGCGATCCTCGGGGCGGCGGCCGCCGCGGCCATCCAGGACGAGCTGACGCCCGGCGGCCGGATCGTCGTGCCGGACGACGCGTCACTGCCGGCGGCGCTGTCGGCGCTGCTCGGCGGCGCGGCGCCCCTGCAGCTGGTGACGCTCGAAATCGCACACGCGCTCGGTCGCAACCCCGACGCGATCCGACGCAACGACCCCACCTACCTGCGGGCCGCGGAGGTCGCCGACGACGCGAACGCCTGACCGCATCGCCCGGCCCATCGACGACGCCTCAGCCGATCAGCGCCTCGCCGGCCAGGTCGATCATCTCCAGGTCGCGGGCCAGGAAGTCCTGCAGCATCAGCCGCTGGACGCCCGCCGACTCGAACCGCTTCACGACCTCGCGCGCCTCGTCGGGCGTCCCGTACACCCATCGCGGCCGGCGCGCGGCCATCCAGGTCTCCGACTCCTCGTCGGCACCGCCGAACACCGCCAGCAGGTCCCGCTCGCGCCGGCGGATCTCGTCGCGGTCCCGGCCGACGAGGACGCCGGCCATGACCGAGTGCGTCAGCGTCGACGGATCGCGCCCCGCCGCGCGGACGGCGGCATCCAGCTCCCCGAACTTCGTCGACGCGACCTCCGGGCTGCTCGACGACAGGTTGAACTCGTCCGCCCAGCGAGCCGCGATCCGGTACGCCCGCGGGCTCCCCTGCCCGCCGGTGATGATGTTCGGCCGCCCACCGTCGCGGCCCGGCAGCGACCCGGGCTTGGGCCGGAACAGGGAGTCCTCGATCGCCCAGTGATCGCCGATGAACGACCAGCCGTCGGGCTCCTCCCACAGGCCGTGGACGATCTCCAGCGCCTCCTCGAGCATGTCCGCCCGCTCGCCGATCTCGGGGAACGGAAACCCGTGGCGGCGATGCTCGTCGTCGTGCCAGCCGGCGCCCATCCCGATCTCGACGCGGCCGCCGCTCATCTCGTCGGCCGTGAGGACGACCTTCGCGAGGTGGCCCGGCAGCCGAAACGTGATCGGCGAGACGAGCACGCCGAGGTGGATCCGTGGCACGTCGCGCGCGAGCCCGGCGATGACGGTCCACGCGTCCGTCGTCGGGTTGCCGGCGTCCCCGGGAAACGACTCGTAGTGGTCCGAGCGGAAGAACGCCTCGAAGCCCGCCGCCTCCGCATGCCGCGCGACCGCGAGCTGCTCCTCGTACGTGAGGCCCATCTGGGGCTCGATCATCAGCGCGAACCGCATCTCGACTCCTGCATTCCGCGTGGAACATTGACGTTGACAGGATCATTCACGCGAATATCATCGTTCACGTGACCCAAACTATTCCCCCGGAGGCAAGCACTTCCGGCGACCTGATCGACCAGATCATCGCGGACTTCAAGCGAACGACGTGGGTGATGAAGTCGGCGATGAGCGAGCGTCTCGTCCGGCTCGGCGTGAGCATGGCGCAGTTCCACATCGCGCTCACGCTGCAGCGCACCGGCGTCATGACGATGAGCCGCCTCGCCGACCTGCTCGGCGTCTCCCTCTCGAACGCGTCGGGCCTCATCGACCGGCTGGAGGAGCGCGGGTTCGTCGAGCGGACGCGCGTGCCCGAGGACCGGCGCATCGTGATGGTTCGCATCACGGCCGCCGGCGCGCGCCTCATCGAAGAGAACGACGCCCTGAGCGACGAGCTCATGCGCGACGTCCTCGGCCGAATGGACACCGACGAGCTGCCGACGATCGCCCGCGCGACCGCAGGGGTGCGGGCGGCCCTCGAGGCGGCCACGGACGATCCTGCATCAAACCTGCACGGATCGTCGAACGAAGGCTGATACGCCACCACCACCATCAGCGCGAGCCGCCCTGCCCGAGCGGCGATGCCACGGAACCCCAAGGAGGGACGTCAGCAACCAATGGAAGCCATGCCCACCGCCTACGACGGCGGGACGCCCTCGCTCGAGGACGATCCAGCCCTGGGCCTGAGCCAGCGCGCGAAGCTCGAAGTGCTGTTCGCGGTCATGCTCGGGCTCTTCCTGGGTGCGCTCGACCAGACGATCGTCGGTCCCGCGCTGCCCACCATCGTGTCCCAGCTGGCCGGCAATGACCTCTACACCTGGGCCGTGACCAGCTACCTGCTCACGAGCACGATCAGCGTCCCGTTCTGGGGCAAGCTGTCCGACATCTACGGGCGCAAGCCGATGTTCATGATCGGCATCACGATCTTCCTCATCGGCTCGGCGCTGTCCGGCCTGAGCCAGAACATGGCGATGCTGATCTTCTTCCGCGGCATCCAGGGCATCGGCGCCGGTGCGCTGTTCCCGGTCGCGCTGTCGATCATCGGCGACATGTTCACCCCGGCCGAGCGCGGCCGGTACCAGGGCCTGTTCGGCGCCGTGTTCGGTGTCGCCTTCGTGGCCGGGCCGCTCATCGGCGGCTGGCTCACCGAGCACATCAGCTGGCACTGGATCTTCTACGTGAACATCCCGATCGGCATCGTCGCCCTGGCCGTGATCCAGCGGATCCTGCCGACCGTCAAGACGAAGAACGCGAGCCGCAACTTCGACATCATCGGCGGCGTGATCTTCACGATCGCGACGACGCTGTTCCTGATCGGTCTCACGTTCAAGGGCCTGACCAACAGCGCAACCAACACGCTGTACGAGTGGACCGACCCGCAGGTCGGCGGCCTGATCATCGCGGGCATCGTCGGCTATGTGCTGTTCATCCTCGCCGAGGCGCGGGCCAAGGAGCCGATCGTCCCGCTCGACCTGTGGCGCAGCCGCGCCTACTCGGCGTCGATGGTGTCGATCTTCTTTGCCGCGTTCGCATTCTTCGGCGCGATCGTGTTCCTGCCCCGCTGGTTCCAGGTGGTGCAGAACTTCTCGCCGACGAACTCCGGCCTCGCCGCGCTGCCGCTCGTCGTCGGCCTCATCGGAAGCTCGATCGCCTCGGGCATCGCCGTGGCGCGGACGGGCCGGTACAAGCTCATCCTCGTCGGCGCGATCGCGCTCCTGGGCATCGCCACGGCGCTCATGACGCAGCTGACCAAGGACACGCCGCTGCCGGTCGTGTGGTTCTGGATGTTCCTCGCCGGCCTCGGCGTGGGCCCCACGTTCTCGGTGTTCACGATCGTGATCCAGAACTCAGTGCCCTTCCGCCAGATGGGCGTGGCCACGTCCAACCTGACGTTCTTCCGCCAGATCGGCGGCTCGGTCGCCCTGGCGTTCGTGGGCACGATCTTCGCGACGGCGTTCCAGAACGACCTCGTCCCGCAGCTCACGTCGGCGGGGGTCCCGGCCCAGATCGTCCAGGGCTTCCAGCAGGGCGGCGGCGGCTTCGACATGGGCAGCCTGACCGCGGTCGGCGACATGGGGGCGGCGATCCTCGCCGGGATCCCGCCGGCGTTCGTCGAGGTCGTCCGGCCGTTCGTGCCGAACATCGTCGAGGGCATCCACGGGGCGTTCAGCCTCGCGGTCGCCAACACGTTCTACCTGGGGGTCTTCGGGGCGATCGTGGCCGTCATCGCCGCCCTCGCCATCAAGGAGATCCCGCTCCGCGCGAGCAACGCCGCGCCGGTGCCGACCCAGGAGGCCGGCGCTCCGGCCCGCAAGCCCGCTCCCAGCCTCGACTGACCGGACCCCGTCCGGCGCGATCAGCAAGACGCCCCGGCTGCCCATCGGGCGGCCGGGGCGTCGCGATTCCGGCGGCCGCGGATCAGTCCGGGGCGCCGCTCTGGTTGGTCGCCGACGAGCCGCGCTGCTGCCCCGGCGACTTGCTCGACGCCTTGTTGCCGCGGGACGTCGAGGTGCCGCCGGTGCCCAGCGTCGAGGTCCGTGACCGGCTCGACGTGGAGCGCGTGCTCGTCGAGCCCGAGCCCGTCGACGACGTCGCGGTCGACCCGCTCGGCGACGACGAGCTGCCGCTCGACGAGGAGCTGCCGCTCGACGACGACCCGCCGCCTCCCTGGGCCACCGAGTCGATCGCCTGGTTCACGTGCTGCTCGGCCTGGTCGACCAAGCGGTCGCGAGCCGGGCCGATGGTCCGGCGCTCGACGTCGGTGCTCGGGGCGAGCATGCCGATCGCCGCGCCCGCCGCGACCGCGACCGCCCCGAACGCGAGCGGGTTCTCCTGGAACATCTGCCGCGCCTGGCCGGAGCCGCGGCGCACCGCCATGCCGGCCTGGTCCATCGCCATCCCGGCCTGGTCCTGCACCTGGCTCGCCGTCTGGCTCACCTGGTCGCCGACGTCCTGCATCCGCTGGCTCGCCGTGCCGGCGAGGTCCTGGACGCTCTGGCCGGCGTCATCGGTCGCGGACGACAGCCGCGCCGAGGCGCGGTCGACGACCGAGCCCCGGTCCGGCGACCGCTGCCAGTCGTCCGACGGCCGCCGATAGCCCTGGCCGTACGGGTCGCCGTAGCCTTGCGCGTAGGAGCGCTGCCCGTACCGCGACGACCCGCCGTTGCCGTTGCCGGACGACTGCGAGCCGCGGTTCATGAACAGCAGCCCGAGGCCCACGGCGACCATCGCCGTCGGAATGGGATTGCGGGTGATCGTGTCGACGATCCCCGACGCGTTACCGTGCCGGACGTCGTCGAACGTCTCCTGGATTCCCGTGGTCATGTGGTCCACCTTTCTCGTCGTCGCGTCGCGCACCGACTGCCCGGCTTCGCGCGCGACGTTGCCGGGCTCGAGGCGCCGGCCGATCTCGTCGATGGTCTGGCCGAGGTCGGCGCGCGTGTCGTCGATGCCCGCCGCGATCACCTCGACCTGGATGTCGAGGTCGTCGGTGTCGGCCAGGTCGTCGTCGGCGCCGACGGGCCCGCTCGACGGGACCGCGGCGTCGTCGGCCGCCCACAGCGCGTCGCGCTCCTCGTTCGTCATCGGACTCGCTCCTTCGCCAGCTCGGCGTCGTCCTTCAGGCTCTCGATGGTCCGTCGCGGCGCGAGCGACGCGGCGTTGAGCTGCGACCGGCCGCGCTGCACGAGCGCGAACGCGACGATCCCGAGCACGATCGCCACGACCAGCGCCGCGACCCACGTATCGAGACCGATGGCGTCGAGCAGCGCGATCGCGGCACCCACGAGCGCGAGGAAGGCCGCGTAGCCGATCGCCGCGCCGATCCCGACGAGCGACGCGTTGCGGGCGGTGCGCTGCGCGCTCGCCGTGAGCTCGGCCCGGGCGAGCTCCATCTCCTGCCGGATGAGCGTCCCCAGCTGCGTGCTCAGGCGCCCGAAGAGGTCGCCGAGCGATTCGCTATCCCTGGGTGCCGCCATCGCCCACCGTCCCCATCGTCGTTCCGGGATCGCCGTACGAGCCTGCGGCGGATCCGTAGCCGGACGCACCGGAGCCCGATCCGCCGTACGCGGAACCGCCGTAGCCCGGGTCGTACCGGGTGCCGTAGTCGCTCCCGTAGTCACCGCCGTACCCGGTCCGGTAGCCCGTCCCGTAGCGGGACGTGGAGCTGCCGTAGCCCGCCTGCATGCCGTTGCCGGCCTGCGGCGACGCCTTGAGCAACCGGGCCGCCACGGCGCCGACGAGCAGCGCCCCGCCGAGGAAGATCGCGGGCTGCTCGCGAGCGAACTGCTCGACATCGTGGAGCAGGTCGCTCGGGCGGCTCTCGCGGACGTGGCCCGCGAACCGCTCGATCTGGCTCGCCGCGGTGTCCGCGACGCTCGCCACCTGGGGCTGCTGGTCGCGCAGCTGGTCGCCGCTGTCGCGGACGGCCTGCGCCACGGAGCCGAGCATGTCGCCCGCCCGCTGGAGCTGGCTCGATCCCTGCTCGTCGATGCGGTTGCCGACCGTCTCGGTCGTCTTGTCGACCACGTCGCTGGCCGCCTGCTGGAGGCGATCCTGCGAGCCGCCGGCCGTCCCGCCTGTCGTCGACTGTTCGGTCATGGTTGCCCACCTTTCCGTCCGGCCGATGGCCGGCAAGTGTCTCCTCGCGACCCATGCTCTGCCTGCTCCATGACGAGCGGGCGCGGACGGCCCGAGGCACCGTGACACCGCGCTTGCAGGGCGCGGCGCTACCATCGGGAGCGATGCCCGACGTCCTCCCCTACCCGCCCGACCTCGCCGCGATCGGCACGTCCGGCGCGCCGTTCCGCGTGGCCCTCCCCGTCGCGGAGCTCCCGCCGGGCGCGATGCGCCGGGTCACGTTCGGGGAGCTCGACATCGCCCTCGTGCACGCCGAGCGTGGGATCGTCGCCACCGACGACCGCTGCCCGCACATGTCGGCGCCGCTGTCGATCGGCTCGCTGGACGGCTGCGTCGTGAGCTGCCCGCTCCACAACGGGCGTTTCGATCTCGCGTCCGGCGATCCGGTCCAGATGCCGACGACCGGCGGCCTGTGGCCCGACGGCCGCTACGAGCCCGTGTGGAGCCCGCCGGGCAAGGAGCCCAAGGACGACCCGCCGGGGCCGAAGGCGGAGGCGCGCCGGCTGACCCGCGTCCGCCGGCTGCGCTACTACCCGGTGCGGGTCGTGGACGGGACGATCGAGGTGGCGGTCCCGGTCAGCGGTTGAGCTCCGCGACGAGGACGCTGCCGAGCACGATCCCGGCGCCGGCGAGCTGGACCGGGTCGAGCGACTCGCCCAGCGCCAGCCACGCGATCACCGTCGCGAAGATCGGCTCCGTCATGCCCACGACGCTCGCCTGCGACGCCCGCAGGTGCTGCATCGAGACCACCACGAGGGAGAACGGCACGACGGTCCCGAGGACGATCATCCACGTCGCGAGCGCCGCGACGGGCACCACCGGACCGGCGTCCGCGAACATCGGCTGCGCGCCACCGAGCGCCTCGAACGGGAACGTCCACCATGGCCTGACGATCGCCCAGAACAGCGCGGCCGCCGCCATGCCCCACATCGTGAGGCTGACGGGGTCGCGCGCGTCGGGCCGGCGGACCTGGACGTCGGCGCTCAGGTAGTACACGACCAGCGCGAGCATCGCGCCGACGGCGAATGCGATGCCCAGCGGGTCGAGCGTCAGGCCCTCCCAGACCTCCGCGACGATCGCGAGCCCGACGACCGCCGTCGCGAGCGCCCCCCACACGACCGGCTTGGTCTCGTGCTTCCATGCGATGCGGAACCACGCCGCGATCACGAGCGGCGCGGTGAACTCGATGAGCAGCGTGATGCCGATCGGCAGCCGCTCGATCGCGGCGAAGTACAGGAACTGGGTCAGCGCGATCCCCAGCACCCCGTACACGAGGAGCAGGGGCAGCTCGGCGCGCCGCAGCCGGAGCGCGGATGGACGGCGCAGGGCCACGAAGGCGAGCAGGATCAGGAACGCCACGGTCGCCCGGAGCTGCGACAGGGCGCTCGCCTCGAACCCGGCGAGCAGCAGGGACTTCGCGACCGTGCCGTTGACCGCGAACAGCAGCGCCGCGACGACGTACAGCACGTACCCCGTGGGTGCGTGACGGATCCGCGCGGCCGCGACGCCGGGCAGCGGCTCGGCGAGGTCGGTCACCCCGTGATGCCGCTCGCCTCGGCATAGGCCGCGATGATCCGGGCCGCCTCGGCGGGGTCGTCCGTCACGGTCAGGAGGTCGACGTCCGCCTGGGTCACAGCGCCGGCCGGCAGCTGGACGTCGCGGATCCACGCGAGGAGCCCGTCCCAGTAGGCGTGGCCCATGAGCACGACCGGGAAGTTGCGGATCTTGCCCGTCTGGATGAGCGTCAGGGCCTCGAACAGCTCGTCGAGGGTCCCGAACCCGCCGGGCAGGATGACGAACGCGTCGGCGTATTTCACGAACATCGTCTTGCGCGCGAAGAAGTAGTGGAACTCGACCGACAGGTCGACGTACGGGTTGACGTGCTGCTCGTGCGGCAGCTCGATGTTGCAGCCGATCGACAGCCCGCCCGCCTCGTGTGCTCCGCGGTTGGCGGCCTCCATCGCGCCCGGCCCGCCACCCGTGATGACCGCGAAGCCCGCCTTCGCGAGCTCCTCGCCGACCACGCGCGCCTTGCCGTACTGGGGGCTGTCCTCGGGCGTCCGCGCCGACCCGAACACCGCGACCGCGCGGCCGACGCCGGCGAGCGCCTCGAATCCCTCCACGAACTCCGACTGGATCCGGAGGACGCGCCACGTGTCCGTGTCGAGGAACGCCTCCCGGTCGCGCGTCGTGGCGAGCAGCTTCTCGTCCTCGGTGCGACCGTGGCGCCCGAGGCGCTCGCTCGTCTCGGGACGCATCGAGACCCGGCCCCGCCGGACGGTGCGCGGCGAGGCGGCCTTCGCCTTGGCGGCGGCATGGCTGCCGCGGGTCGGGGGGCCGGCCGCCTGGCCGGCATCGGCGGGCTTTCGGGCGTCCGTGTCGCTCATGGCGACGAGTGTGCCACCGGCCCGGTCGGCGCTGACGCGCGCGTCAGCGCTGCGGCGACAGCCATGCCTTCCACGCGGCCTCGTCGCGGCCGGCCGTGCACGCGTCCCCGTAGCGCACGAGGGGGAGGCGCAGCAGGCGGCTGTCCGCGAGGAGCCGCTGGGTGATGCCCTGCGTGTCCGTCGCGAGGTACGCGAGCCCCTGCTCGCGGTACGGCCGGCTCTCGGTGTCAAGGAGATCGGCCGCGCCCAGCCGGTCGACGAAGCGTCGGAGCTCGCCGGCGGCCATCGGCTTCTTCCGCAGGTCGACGTAATGCACGACGATGCGCCGCTCGCGGAAGAACCGGAGCGCGGCGCGCGTCGCGTTCGAGTCGTCCGTGCCGAACACCTGGATGTTGGGCATCCTCTTCGTCGGCGTGTTGCCGAGCGGCGCGGGCATCAGCCGTGTGGCGAACGCGTCGTGGCCATCGCCGCAGGGTAGCGCCCCGCGTACCATGGTCGGCAGGAGGTTCGCGCGTGACGATCTGGTTCACGGTCCAGCTCGACGACCGCCCCGGCTCGCTGGCGAGGGTCGCCCAGGCGCTGGCCGACCGCGGCGTCAACATCACCGGCATCGTCGGCGTCGCCGAGGACACCGACGGCGCGCTGATGCTCACGACCAGCGACGCGACGCAGACGCGCGAGGCGTTCTCGGCGCTCGGGATCGCGTTCGAGGAGCACGACCCGACCAGCGGCCGCGAGCCCACGGGCCTGTCGATCGCGGACATCGTCGCCGGCCGGCCGTCCTAGTCGCCGCGACCGAGCCTCGCCGGATGCCGCGCCGGAACCCCCAGCCGTTGCCGTCCGCCGTCGCGGTCCACCTCGCGGTGCGCGATGAGCCGGGTGCCGTCGCCGCCATCGCGGGTGCGGTCGGGCAGGCGGGCGGGCGGGTGCGGACGCTCTCGACGGTGCGCCGGGCGCCCGGCACGGAGGCGATCGAGTCCGTCGACGACGGCAAGCCGACGGTCGAGCTCGAGCTCGAGGTCGAGGACGCCGACGAGGCCGCGCTGGTCGCCGTGCTCGAGCCGCTGCGAGACGTGCTCGCGATGCGGCTCACCCGGCCGCTGGGAAAGGTGTTCGGCAAGCGGGTCATCGTCGTCGGCGGCGGGGCACAGGTCGCGCAGGTGGCGCTGGGCGCGGTGTCCGAGGCCGACCGCCACAACCTGCGCGGCGAGCGGATCTCGGTCGACACGATCCCGCTCGTCGGCGAGGAGCCGATCGCGTCGGCGGTTCGGGCGGTGGCCGATCTGCCGCGCGCCCGGATGCTCGTGCTCGCGGGGTCGATCATGGGCGGCGAGATCAGCCGCGCGGCCGACGAGCTGCGCGCGACCGGCGTGCCGATCATCGCGCTCAACATGGTCGGGTCGATCCGCGACCACGTCGACCTCGTCGTCAGCGACCCCGTCCAGGCGGGCACGATGGCGGTCATGGCCGTGTCGGACACCGCGACGTTCGACCTCGCGAAGCAGCGCGGCCGGCGGTACTGAGGCCCGGATGCGGATCGCGACCTGGAACGTCAACTCGCTCAAGGCCCGGATGGAGGCGGTCGAGAAGTGGCTCGTGCGCGCCGAGCCCGACGTCCTGCTCATCCAGGAGACCAAGCTCAGCGACGCCGAGGCGCCGGTCTTGCCGCTGCGCATGCTCGGGTACGACGTCGTCCATCACGGCGAGGGGCGCTGGAACGGCGTGGCGATCCTGTCGAGGCTTCCCGCCAGCGACGTCATCACGAACTTCGGCGACGGCCCGGTCCGCGACTCGTCGGCCGGGGCGACCGTGCAGGTCAGCGAGGACGACTTCGACCCGTTCGACGAGGCGCGGATGGTCTCGGCGGTGATCGACGGGATCCGGTTCGTGTCGCTCTATGCGCCGAACGGGCGCGTGGTCGACTCGCCGTTCTACGCCGGCAAGCTGCGCTGGTTCGAGCGGCTGTCGCGCTGGCTGGGCGACACGCGGTCGCCGGATGAGCCGCTGCTGCTGGCGGGCGACTACAACGTGACGCCGGCGCCCGAGGACGTCTGGAGCGAGAAGCGCGCGCACGGCGGGACGCACGTCTCGCCGCCGGAGCGCGACGCGCTGGCGCGATTGCGTTCGTGGGGGCTCGTCGACACGTATCGCTCGCTGCGGCCGGAACCCGGGCGGTTCTCGTGGTGGGACTACCGCGCCGGGAACTTCCACCGCAACGAAGGGATGCGCATCGACCTCCTGTACGCGACCGCGCCGGTGGCGTCGCGGGTCGTGTGGGCGGAGATCGACCGCGAGGCGCGCAAGGGGCCGCCTACGCCGTCGGACCATGCGCCGGTCGCCATCGATCTCGACGAGCCGGGCAAGCCGTTCGATGCCGGCTGGGACGGAGCGCTCGAGCGGATCGCGGCGAGGTCGCGGCCCCGGCGGTGACCGCGGACCGCGTCACCGGCGGCGCGGATCCCGCCGCCAGTCGGGTTGGGTCACGCCGCCAGCGGCGCTGGGGTCGCGCCCGCCAACCCGGCCGCGCGCCCGCCAACCCGGCTGCGCGCCCGCCAACCCGGCCGCGCGCCCGCCAACCCGGCCGCGCGCCCGCCGCCCCCCCCCCGCCCCCCCCGACCCCGCCCCCCCCCCCCCCCCCCCGCCCCCCCCCCCCCCCCCCCCCCCCCCCACCCCCCCACCCCCCCCCCCACCCCCCCCCCCCC
>JAICUI010000030.1 GCA_025935925.1 Chloroflexota bacterium | reverse complement strand
CGGAGGCCGGCCAGCGCGGTGTGGTCCGCGAGGAGGTCGTCCATCGGCGCCTCGAGGAGGCGGTAGTGGTCCCACCACTGCGGCTTCGCCTCGCGCCGGTGCCAGTCAAGAAGCGCCGCCAGGAGCCACCGGCCCTGCTGCTCGGGCGTGCGCTCCGCGCGATCCACCGGGACGCCCGCGCGGAGCGCGTCCTCCCGCCGGCGCGTCTCCGTCGTCTCCTCCTGGACCTTCTCCGACGCCGCGCCGTCCTCCCAGGCGGGGCGCGGGACCTCACCGGCGGGGTACCAGTCGGGGTGCGCCTGGAGCGCCTCGACCCGGCGATCCTCCAGCCAGTCGCGCAGCAGGAGGTTCGAGACGCAGTCGTCGCGGTTGTACGCCGCGATCGCGTCGAGGATCGCCGGGTCGCCCTCCTCCATCCAGCGCTCGTACTCGACCACCGAGAACCCGGCCTGGGTGATCCCGCCCTCGCGGTGGGGCATGTAGAACGTCTCGAGCTTCTTGATGGAGTAGCTCTCGACGCTCGCCCGGATCCCCTGGCGCACGACGTGGTCGTAGAGGTTCACGAGGACGTGGCCCCGGAGGAGCACGTCGATCTCGTCCTCCCGGGTCGCGTGCCGCTGCATCAGCCGCTTGAGGGCGCCCGACTCGTACCCGCCGTAGTGGTAGACGTGCATCCCGGGGTCGAGCCGCCGGCGCTCCATCACGAGGTCCACGAACGCCTCGAGCATCGCCTTCTCCTGCTCGCGGTCGTGCGCCCACAGCGCGTGGAAGCTCGGTTCGCCCTCGGCATCCGCCTCGACCCAGCCGAACAGGTACTCGAGCCCGTCGTCCAGCGCCCACGGATCCGCCTCGATGTCGAAGAACACGTCGAGCCGAGACGGCGGCGGCAGGGCCGCCAGCCCCTTGCCGGGCTCGTCCGGGTTGGGCGGGATGAGCTCGTAGCGATCGACGCCGTCCTCGCGCCTGGCGAGCTGGAGCGCGGCCTGTCGCCGCAGGCGGTCGAGGATGCGCGGCGTCATGTCACGGACCGCGGCGTCCGGCGGCAGCGTCGCGAGGCCCGCGAGCGTCGTGACCCCGGCGTCGACGAGCTTCCGGCGCTGCGCCCGCGCGGCACCGGCCACGATCGACAGGTGATCGTCCGCGCGCCGGCGGTCCATGCACACGGCCCACCACGAGCACACCCGACAGTGGTCCACGGGCTCGGGATACGTGGGCGGCTCCTCGAGCGGCGACGGCGGGAACACCCGGTCCTCGAACCGGCGCTTGGCGGAGCGGTAGTACGCGGCGTAGTCGGCGAGGCGATGCTCGTGCGCCTGCCGGTCGCCGGTGACGACGGAGATCGTCTCGGGCGGGATCCCCTGGAGCCGCTCGAGGTGGTCGGCGTAGACGCACATCTGCACGATCGCGGCGGCCTTGACGCGTTTCGCGAGCTTCGTGTCGGCGACGTCGTAGCTCCAGGATCCGAGCGCCGACGGCCGGTCGTCACGCCGGACGAGGAAGTCGGGGTGGCCGCGCCAGCGCCCGTCGAAGAACGTGCCCTGGAAGATGACGTCCGTCCCGGCTGCCATCGCCGCGAGCGTCTCCGCCTCGGCGGCGCGGAGCTCGTCGGGCGTCCTCGGCTCGCGGAGCCGCATCTCGACCACCGTCCGTCCCTGCGCCTCGAGCAGCTCGATGTACAGCCGCTCGTGGGCGTAGCCACGCTTCCGGACGAGCTCCAGCTCGGGGTCGTCCCGGATCGGCTTCTCGAGCTCGCCGCGGGCACGCGCCTGCTCGAGCGTGACCAGGTGGTCGCACTCGAGGAAGCCGACGAGGTCGGTTGCGGAGACGACGAGCGTCCCGTCTTCGTGGAGCTGCACGGCAGCCCACTCTAGCCCGGGCCCGTGACAGCTTGCGTGGCACGCGACCCCGAGGTCAGGCCGGCCGGAGCGACCTCCAGAGGTCGATCGCCCAGCGCCAGTCGTCGGAGTCGTCGAAGGCGACCCGGATGGCGGCCCCGCTCCCGCGCACGGCGCTGAAGCCCTCGAGGACCGCCACCTCGACGCCCGAGGTCGCGTCCGTCGTCACCCGGGCGACCCCGCGCAGGTCGCCGTCCTGGTGGCGCAGCGTCTCCTCGCCGAGGTCGCCCGCGACGTCCGTCAGGAACCTCGCGGCAGGCATCGGCATGCCGCCCGGCATCCGGGTCGCGGTCGCGGCGATCGTCACGTGGCGACCGCGCTCCCCGCCGCGCCACTCATCGTCCGCGCGTTCCTCGCTGAACGTGCCCGGGAGCGTGAGCCGCCAGCCCTCGTGCACGATCGTGACGGGGCGGCGTCGATAGCCGATCCGCGGCAGCGACGCGTCGACCCGGGCGGCCATCTCGTGCACCCGGTCGGCACGCGCGTCCGCCAGGCCGCGCAGCCGGAGCAGCTCGGCCCATTCGCGCCACGGGTAGGGGAGCGAGGGGTCCGCCGGCAGGGCGCGGCGGAGGAGCGACAGGGCCTCGTCCATGGTCGCTCGCTCCGCGTCGTTCGCGGGCGGCCGCCAGCGGATCTCGGTCCACAGGATCACGAGGGCCCGGGCGAGCTGGTAGCGGGCGTCCATCACGTCCAGCCACCACGGCCGGATGTCCGTCGCGCGCCGCACGTCGTCCGCCACGTTCGCCAGCCACGCGTCGTCCCGCGGGCCGAGCGGGGTCGCGATCGCCTCGTCGACCTCGAAGCGCGTCCCGGGCCCGAGCCCGACCGGGATCCCGCGGAGGCCGAGCCGCCGCTGCTCGACGGCCCGACTGAGGTCGACCGCGAGCCACTCGAGGTGCGCACGCTCGACGGCGGGCCGCGAGGCGAGAGGCTGCCGGCTGCCGACCCACGCGACGGGCGCGGCCGTCGGCTGCGGCGCCCAGCTGACGGCGATCGCGTCGCCGAGGCGCTCGACGAGGCGCGCGAGGAACGTCTGGTAGCCGGGACCGGCCGCGGTCGTGTCGCCCGCGATCGCGACGGCGCCCTCGGCATCCGCCGTGACGGTCACGGTGCCGGCGGCGGGATGGAGCTCGAGCGTCAGGCGGGAGGTGGACGCCTTGCCGGCGATGGACGACCGACGGAGCAGCGTCCCGTATTCGGCTTCGACCCACGCGAGCGCGTCGGCGAGCAGGCGCTCGGGCGCCGGCAGGCGCGGGATCATGCCCCGCTTCGCGGCCTGGCCGCGGGCCTCGACGGTGAGGGGCACGACGGGCGGTCTGATCGCGGTGGCAGCCACGTCGTGACCCTAGCCGAGGCGCTGCGACGGGTCGACCCGGCATTGGTCCGGCCGGCCGGCCACGGTCGACCTATGCTGGCCTCGTGGAGACGCCCGGGCGCAAGCCTCCGAACCGGATCGACGAGCACGGCAATCGGCACGTCGCCCCGACGTGGGAGAGCCTCGTCGACCGGCAGATCCGCGAGGCGATGGAGGAGGGCCGGTTCGACGACCTGCCGTTCCAGGGCCAGCCCATCCCGGTGGAGGACGACAGCCGGGCGGGCGAATGGGCGATGGCCTTCCGCGTGCTCAAGAACGCGGGCGTCGCGCCGCCGTGGATCGAGGCCGACAAGGAGGTCCGCGCGCTGCTCGACCGCCGCGACGCCGTCCTCGCCCGCGCCGCGGGCGCCTCGTCGATCGCCCGGTCGCGGTACCGGCGGGACCTCGAGCGCCTCGTGGTGGACGTGAACGCGGCGGTCGCGCGGCTCAACGCCGAGGCGCCGACGGACCGCCAGCACCGACGGCCGCTGCGCCTTGAGGACGAGCTCGCGAGGTTCGACGCCGCCGCACGGGACTGACGAACGGCCGGTCAGCGCCGGGGCCGTCGCTCCTGCTCGTCGATGATCGCGGCCCACGGCGCGACGCCCAGGATCAGCGCCACGGCCAGCACGAATGCCGGTGCGCCGTTCGCGAGCGCGACGACCGCCGCCAGCGCGACGACCGCGTCGAGGCCGACCGCGAGCGCCACCGCCGCGCGTCCCGGTCGCCGTCCCGCGGGCCGACGCTCGCTCGTCACCGCGGCGGGCCCGCCTCCGCGATCGCGCGGGCGTCCGCGAGGCCGCCGCGAGCCGGCGACACCGACTCGAGCCACCCGGTGACGCCGGCACGCTCGAAGTCCGACGGCGCGAACCCGCCGGAGCCCGCGATCCCGAACATCGACACGTCGAACGGCGCATCGCCGCGACCGAGCCGCGCCCGCTCCTCGCCGGCCATGGCCACGAGCTCCGCGACGCGATCCGGGTCCATGACGACGCGCCCCGTCTCGGGGTTCGCCGAGACGCCGCTCCAGCCGTCGAGGCGCGCCGCCTTCCGGACGCCGCCGGGTCGCACGGCGCCCAGCCACATCGGCGGTCGCGGCGACTGCGCCGGTCGCGGCCCGACCGCGACACCGTCGACGACGTACGCCGCGCCCCGATGGGCGAGCGTGTCGCCGCGGAGCAGCCGGTCGACGACGTCGATCGCCTCGTCCATCCGCGCGATCCGCGACTCGTACGCGCCCGCTTCGCCGAATGGCAGGTAGTCGCCGTGATCGGCGCCGGCGCCCACGCCGAGGACGAGGCGCCCGCCGCTCAGGAGGTCCAGCGTCGCGGCCGACTGCGCCACCAGCTGAGGGCGTCGCCGGGGCAGCACGATCACGGCGGCGATCAGCGCGATCCGCTCGGTGGCCGCGGCTGCGGCCGCGAGCGCCAGGAACGGGTCGGCCGCCGCCGGCCCGATGTCGATCCCGAGCGAGTCCCACGTCGAGAACCCGTCCCAGCCGGCCGCCTCGGCGATGCCTGCGAGCTCGCCAAGGACCCGGGGATCCGCGAGCGCTCCGATCGGCGCCACGTCCAGCGAGAATCGCATCGCCGGGCCGCCCGCTACGCGAACAGCGCCTCGACCGCCTCGCCGAACACCTCGGTGTGGCGGTCGACGTCCGCGGCCGTCGTCGCGGGCGACATCAGCGCCATGTTGTGGAACGGCGTCATCAGCACGCCCCGGTTCATCGCCCACAGGTGCAGGAACTGCTCCAGCTCGCCGTCCGCGTGGCCCCACTGCTCGGAGCCGTTGCGCGGCGGCGTCGGCATGAAGTGGTACTCGGCGCGGGCTCCGAGGCGGGCGACGTGCCACGGCACCGCGCGCGACCGGATCACGCCGTCGACCCCGTCGGCCCATCGCGACCCGAGCGGCAGCATCCGCTCGAACGCCGCCTCGGTCAGGACCTCGGTGAGCGTCGCGCGGATCGCGGCCATCGAGAGCGCGTTCCCGGCGAGCGTCCCGCCGACGCCGCCCACGTCCGCGTCCTCCTCGGGAATGCTCGCCCGAACCCGATCGCCCAGCTCCTCGGTGAACGCGTAGGCACCCGCCGGGATCCCGCCGCCGATCGTCTTGCCGATCGTGAGGATGTCGGGCTCGAGGCCGTGCGCCGCGGTGTAGCCGCCGGGCCCGGCGCAGATCGTGTGGGTCTCGTCGATGATCAGCAGCGTCCCGTGGCGGCGCGTGAGGTCCCGGACCGCCTCGTGGTATCCGGGGTCCGGCAGCACGATGCCGACGTTCGTGAGCGCGGGCTCCATGAGGGCGACGGCGACGTCGTCGTGCGCGAGCTCGCGCTCGAGGGCGTCGATGTCGTTGATCTCGACCACCCGGGTCGTCTCGGACGGTTCGACCGGTGCGCCGAGGTTGCCACGGCGCTTGACGACATCACCGTCGGGGCCGATCCACGCGAACGTCTCGTCGACCGAGCCGTGGTAGTTGTGGTTGTGGACGAGCACCTTCGGACGCCCGGTCACGTGGCGCGCCAGGCGGATCGCGAACCGGTTGGCATCCGTCGCCGTGAGCGTGAACTGCCACCAGCGAAGCCCGAACCGCCGCCGGAGCTCGTCGGCCGCGACGATGGCGTCCTCGGTCGGCAGCATGTGCGTGATGCCGCGGCGGAGCTGGCGCTCCACGGCGGCGATCGTCGGCGACGGGCCGTGACCCGCCATCGCCCCGGTGTCGCCCAGGCAGAAGTCGACGTACTCGTGGCCGTCGACGTCGACGAACCGGGCGCCGGACGCGGACTCGACGAACAGCGGGAACGGCCCGGCCCAGCGCACCATCCAGTTCATCGGCACGCCATCGAGCAGCGAGCCGCTCGCGCGTTCGAACAGGGCACGGGACCTAGGGTTGGCTCGTTCGAAGGCGGCGGTCTCGGCCGCCATGAGGCGCGCGAGCCGGTCGCGATCGAGGGACGTGGCGACGGTCACGCCGCGATCATGCCGCGCCGGGCGGTGTCCCGGCCGGTCCGTCGCGCAGCCCGGGAATCACGACGGCCGGCCCGTGGGCCGGCCGAAGGAGTTGACTCGGGCTGGAGGCGATGTGCTCCGGCCGCGGAGCCTGATGTGGTTGACGAGTGGCTAGCCGAGCCTGCGGGTGTAGCCGCAGATCTCGCAGTGGGCGACGCCGCCGAGCTCGTCGAGGACGAGGAAGGAGGTGCAGCCGTTGGTGGCGCAGTAGAGCCGGGTCGCATTGACCGCTCGACGGCGCATCCGGCGCATCGAGCTGGCGCGATGCGCCACGGCGTTCGTGGTGGCGCGGGTGAGCATGTGACGAGTGTTCCTTTCCGGGCTCGTCGGGTTGGGACGGGCCACTCGCCGCTCCCACGGTTCTCTCCATGCGTGAACCGGAGCGGCGTACTGATGGGCCCGGCGCGGCGGCGGTTGCGCGGGTTGGGCAACGACCTGGCGGCCGCGTTCATCGGGCGATGCGGGAATCATCGGGTCGAACGGGTGTTCCTGTCAACCTCCCCGAACGGGGCAGGACGGTGCTGTAACGCATCCGTGACCCGGCGAGGCGCAGGCTGGGTCCCTTCCCGGGAGGTTTGCACATGCCGAACGACACGAGCGCCCAGAACCAGACCATCGTCGCCGTCACCGGCGAGGACGACCAGTACCGAGCCGTCCGGTCGCGCGCGACGGCGCTCGCCGCCGGCGGGCGCGGCACCGTGATCCTGTACGACATGGACGCGGCGGGGCTCTTCTCGAGCCCGGTGCCGACGGAGTGGTCGGGCGAGGGCGAGGAGGAGCTCACCGCGGCGGAGGCGGGACCGCGCGACCGCCTGGATCCCGACGAGCTCGACACGGCGGGCCGCGGAGCCGTCGCCGACCAGGTGCGCCAGCTGCGCTCGATGGGCGTCGATGCGTGGGCCTGGCTCCCGACGACGAAGGACGCGACCGACCTCGCGGCCTACGCCGAGCGCCAGGGCGCGTCCCTGGTCCTCGTGCCACCCGACCTCGAGCAGCCGAGCCTCCTCGAAAAGGTCACCGGCCAGTCGGGCACCGAGCAGGCGAACCGCCAGTCGCCGGTCACCTTCGAGACCGTCGGGTAGGGTGTCCCGCTCGCACGCGTCCTTCGCTCCGGGTCCCCGACGATCCACCGGGCGCCTCGGAGCAACCCGCCTTCACGGCGCGAGTCGCCGTCCGACTCGGATCGGGCGCGGGCAGGCGCAGGCAGCGCGATCCGATGCGGCGCCCGGCTGGATCGATGGAGATCGCATCCTTCCAGCCGCCACACGCATCGCCGGGCCGCGCGCTCCAAGCGCAGGACGAGGTTCGAGAGCGCCTCCGTATCCGCGCGGAACCCCTACGTCACACCGGCGGCCATGGCAGCGCCGGTCGTCGCGGGTCCGGCTGTGGGAAGGATCCCGTCGAGAGCAGCCGGTCGATGCGGCGGCACGTCGCCGCGACCTCGATCGGGTCCAGGAGCCGCCGCAGCTCGTCGCCCAACGGCCCGTCGAGCCCGAGACGCAGCGACCGCAGGACGTCGACCTCCTCGTGCCCGAAACGCTGGCCCCGCCAGCCCCAGAGCACCGTCCGCAGCTTCGGGACGGGCGAGAACGTGACGCCGTGGTCGACGCCGTACACGTGTCCGCCGGGCACCGGGATCAGGTGGCCGGCCTTGCGGTCGGTGTTGTTCACCGCGGCGTCGAACACGGCGATCGGCCGCAGGCATGGGTCCTCGTCGACCACCATCCGGACCGGATCGACCTCCGGGTCCGCGCGGATCCAGAGCTGGACCATCCCTTCGCCGAACGGGCCCTCGCGCAGGACGGTGGGCGGGACGATGTCCCAGCCCGAGGCGCGCGAGACCGCGAACGCCGCCACCTCGCGTCGCGACAGCGTCGCGTCGGGGAAGTCGCCCAGCGGCCGCTCGCCCATCACCGGCTTGTAGATGCACGCGGCCTCGAGCGGGCCGCCGCCGCCGCCGGCACCCGGGAGCGTCGCGAGGCACAGCATCGCGTTGTTGGTCGACGCCCACAGCCGGCCGACGACCGACAGCTCGCCGCGCGTCAGGAGCTCGAGCGCGTCGGTCACCGCGAGCACCGGCATCGGGAGCCCGAGGTCGTCGACGGAGCTCGTCTCCTCGTCGTCCTCGACGTCGTCGTCCGTGACGACCTCCTCGCCTTCGTCCAGCTCGGACGCCATCCCGGCGAGGATCTCGGCTTCGAGCGCGTCGCGGTCCTCGGGATCCCCCACGATGATCGATCGGCGCGCTAGTTGAGGAGGTGCCCGTTGCGACGCGGGCAGAGGTGGCCCTGGGGGTCCAGCGGCTGGCCGCACAGCGGGCATGGCGGTCGCCCGGCGGCGAGCACGCGGAGCGCGCCGGCGATGAACTCGCGCGCGTACGCGGGCGTCACGCGCACGCGCAGCAGGTCGGGGCCGTCCTCATCGTCGTCGTCCTCGAACGCCTCGGTCTCCTGGCCTTCCTCGTCGACGTCGGCCTCGGTGATCTCGCGCGCCTCGAGCAGCACGAGGTCGTCGGCGGTATCCCAGCCGAGCGACAGCACCCCCGCCCGGAACGCCTCGTTCAGCGGTTCGTCGAGCGGCCGCGCGTCACCGGCGACGTCGTCGACGTCCTCCGCGCCCTCGATCCCGCGGCGCTCGAGCTCGTCGAGCAGGTCGCCGAGGCGCTGCGCGAGGACGGCGACCTGCACCTTCTCCCCGGCGACCGAGACGATCCGCGAGCCGTCGCGGGCCTGGAGGTAGAACGTCCGGTTGCCGGGTTCGCCGACGGTGCCGGCGACGAAGCGGTCGGGAGTGTCGAAGAGGAAACGGCGGCGGGGCATGTGGCCGGAGGGTACCGGAAGCCGCGTTCCGAAGGGTTCGAACGCGAGGCGGCCCGAATCAGGTGACGTCGACCGTCACCCAGTGGTAGCCGCGCGCGCCGTCGGGCGGCGGCGGCGTGACCCGATCCTCCTGGACGGTGCCGGTGCCGTCGGTTGCGCGGACGGTCAGCGTGTGCTGCCCGGAGGTCGCCTGCCACGCGTACTTCCACTGGACCCAGGTCTGCGGCCCGAACGCCGTCGTCGACAGCGTCGCCGCTCGCCAGTCGCCCTGGTCGACCTGCACCTCGACCTTGGAGATGCCGCGATCGGGCGCCCACGCGACGCCCGCGACGTTCACGAGCCCGGCCTTGACACCGTTGCCCTCGTGCGGCACGTCGATCCGGGACTGGGTCAGGATCGGCGCCTCCTTCGCCCAGCCGCGCGGCACCCAGTAGGCGTCGAATGCCTCGAGCGTGGTCAGCTCGAGCTCCGCCAGCCACTTCGTCGCCGACACGTAGCCGTACAGCCCCGGGACGATCAGGCGCGCCGGGAACCCGTGCTCCACCGGCAGCGGCTCGTCGTTCATCTTCACGGCGATCAGCGCGTCGCGCGGCCGCTCGGGGTGGGTCACCCACTCGGTCGGAAAGCCGGCGGTCCAGCCGTCGACGGAGCGCGGCACGATCTGTGTCGCGCCGTCCTGCACGCCGGCCAGCCCGAGGACGTCGAGGAGCGGGACGCCGGTCCACTTGGCATTGCCGACGAGGCCGCCGCCGACCTCGTTGCTCACGCACGCGATCGTGACGTACTGCTCCACGAGCGGCATCGCGACGAGCTGGTCGAAGGTCAGCGTCACCTCCTTGTTCACCATCCCGTGCACGCGCAGCTGCCAGCCCCCGATGTCCACCGACGGCACGAGGAGTGCCGTGTCGATGCGGTAGAAGTCCTCGTTCGGGACGACCAGCGGCGTGAGCCCGTCGATCGCGAACCCGTCGTCCGGGCCGACGGTCGGGATGGGCGAGGTGACCGGCGGGATCGAGGTGTCGGCCTCGGCGGTGCTCGCGGCGCGGGTCGTGAGGATGGAACGCCCGAGACCGCCGCCGAGCACGGCCAGGACGCCCAGGCCGCCCGCCCACGCGAGGAAGCGCCGCCGATCCGGTGCGACGTCCGTCGTGCGGGCCCCCGCGGGCACGGCGGCCCCGAGGAGCGTCGTGAGGGCGAGATAGCCGACCGCGGACTGCGCGGCCCACGACGCGAGCGCGGGCATCACCGATGACGCGGGATCCCGGACCGCAGCGAGCGTCCCGACGCCGGTCAGCAGGACGATCGCGACGCCCGCGGCGATCGTCGACCGCCGCGCGAGCAGGCCGATGAGCGCACCCACCACGAGGACCACCCCGCCGACGACGAGCAGCAGCGCGGTCTTGTCGTTGGTCCCGAACAGCGAGACCACGAAGTCCTTCGAGCCGGGCGGCGCGAAGTCGATGATCGCCGCACCGACGGCCACGATCGGCGACGTCGCGCCGGGCACGAACGCCGCCACGAGCTCGCCCGTCGCGAGGGCGAGCGCCGCCGCGATGGCGCCGGACACGGCGGCCTGCCAGCCGGAGATGGCGCGAGGGCTCGTCGAGGCGGCGGCGCGGGAGGTGGGATACGGCTCGATCATCGACACTCGGTACGCGGGCGGAGGCCCGTCAGATGCCCGCCGGGCAGCACGATCGTGGCCCGCGCCGGTGACGCGTTCGTGACCGGGCCTAGGCGCGGACTTCCTGCCGCAGGAACAGCACGTACGCCAGCGCGAACATCGCCGCGGTGATCGCGAACAGCACCACGATCTGCGGCAGGACGAGCAGCACCGACTGGTCGACGGTGAGGAGGCCCGGGATGCGGTCCGCCTGGTCGGCGATCGCCTGGTTGATGTTCGAGTAGCCGAGGACGGTCGTCACCGTCGGGTTCACGACCGCCTGGACGATGTCCTGGTACAGGAACGCGGGCGAGATCCGCAGGAAGATCTGCGCGGTCTGGGTCGACGCGTAGGCGTAGCCGCCGAGCGTCGTCGTCGTGGCCGGGAACAGCACGCCGGCGATCAGCGGCAGCAGGAACTGGCCGAACAGCGTGAGGCCGAGCCACGAGCCGAAGCCGACCAGCGCCGCGGTTGCCGGGCTCCGCAGGACCACCGACAGGAAGAGGCCGAAGGCCAGCCAGAACGACGCGTACAGGATCGTGGCGCCGAGCCACAGCACGACCCGGGCCAGCTCCTCGGGGCCGGGGATGATCCCGAGACGGACGATCCCGAGCGCCGCGATGAAGATCACGAGCGCCGTCAGCATCAGCCCGATGACGAAGATGCCGGCGCCGAACTTGCCGTTGACGATGTCGTCGCGGTGGATCGGCTGCGCGACCAGGCGCGCCAGGGTGCCCTGCGAGCGCTCGCTGTTGATGCCGTCGAACCCGAAGGCGATGCCGACGAGCGGCACCAGCAGGGCGACGAACGTCACGGTCGTGAACCCGCCGAAGTTCTGGGGCGCGGTCACGAACAGCGCCAGGAACAGCGCCGGCGCGCCGGCGAGCTTGGGCGCGTCCGAGCTGAGCTCGCTCGAGCGGAAGATCATCGGCAGCGCGGCGAAGCCCGCGATCACCAGCAGCAGGACGAAGAACCGGATGCTGCCGAGGTGGTCGGCGAGCTCCTTCGCGGCGATCGTCCGCCAGCCGCCCGACGGCGCCCGCTCCGCGCGGCGGGCCTTGCGTGTCGCGTCGGCGCGACGAGACGTGTCAGCGGGCGCGGCCATCGACACCCTCCGGGACGTACTTGCGGTAGAGCTCCAACAGGTCGGTGCCCCGGCGTCGGAGGTGGATGAGCGTCAGGCCGGCCGCCGCGAGCGCCGCCGCGACCGGCGCCGCCACGTCCGAGCTGCCGGTCACGATGCGCAGCCGCTCCTCCTTCGGGTCGGGGGAGACGTCGGTCACGCCCGGGACGCGCCGGACGACCGGGTCGATGTCGGATGGCGGGCCGTCGATCGCCACCTCGAGCTCGACGTGGCGGTCCGATCCGCCGGCGAGCTCGTCGAGCGGCCCGGCGGCCACGAGGTGCCCCGCCGAGAAGAACCCGACGCGGTCACACAGCGACTGGACCTGGCCCAGGATGTGCGACGAGAGCAGCACGGTCAGGCTGCGCTCCTGGACGAGGCGGCGCAGCAGCGCGAGGAGCTCCTCGACGCCCGAGGGATCGATCGCGATCGTCGGCTCGTCGAGGATCAGCACCGACGGCTGCTTCACGAGCGCGTCCGCGATGCCCAGGCGCTGGCGCATGCCGCGGGAGTAGGTGTCGGCCCGTTTGTCGGCGGCGTCCTCGAGGCGGACCTCGGCGAGGAGCTCGTCGATGATCGCCTCGGCGTCGCTGCGCGCGATGCCGTTGAGCCTCGCCGTGTAGCGGAGGTTCTCGCGGCCGGTCATCCCGCCGTAGAAGCCGACGTTGTCGGGCAGGTACCCGACGCGGCGCTTCACCGCGAGCGGCTCGCGGACCGGATCGAGGCCGAGGACGCGGACGACGCCCTTGGTGGGCTCCGTGAGGCCGAGCAGCATGAGCACCGTCGTCGTCTTGCCGGCGCCGTTCGGCCCGAGCAGGCCGAAGACCTCGCCGCGCCGGATCGTGAGGTCGAGGCGCTCGACCGCGGTGAAGTCGCCGTACTGCTTGGTCAGCCGGCGGGTGACGATGACGGCGTCCTCCGGGACGTCCGCCAGCACCTCGGCGACCGTGACGCGGCGGCGGGCTCTCGGCGCCTCTCGCCCGGCCCCGTCGGTCGCCGCGCTGCCGGCCCTGGTCGCCGTCGCCGCGCCGCCCGCTCCACCCGTTCCCGCACCGGGCCGCCGCGACTGGCGCGACCCGCGCCGGGCGAGGCCACGGACGGCCGTGACGCCGGTGGCGGCATCGGGCCCGGTCGCGGCATCCGCGCCGGTGGGATCGGACGCGGGCTCGCCAGCCTCGGGGACGCCGGGCGCGGCGCCGGACGGGGGGTCCGCGTCGGCCGGCGTCGTGGGCTCGTCCGTCATGGCGGCTACCGCCGACCGTAGGTCCGGAAGACCCAGTACAGGGCGGCGAACACGAGCACGATCAGCACGATCCCGGCGATCCACCAGTAGGCCGGCGTCTCGACCGTGAACCGGATCGTGGTCGCGGTGGAGGATGCCTCCGTCGCCTTCGCGGTCATCGTGACGTTGTAGTCGCCGGTGATCGCGTCGGAGGTCGGGGTGATCTTCGCGATGAAGTCCTGGTTGGCGCCGGCGTCGATCGACGCCACCGTGGCCGGCTCGAACGTGACCGTCCACCCGGTGGGCGCGGTGGCGCTCGGCGTGACGTTCGTGATCGGCGCCGTGCCGTTGTTGGTGACACGGATGGTGAAGTTCGTCAGGGAGCCGGCGTTGCCCTTGGTCGACAGCACCTGGTCGGGCGTCGAGAGGTCGACGGTGAAGCTGCCGGTGATCTCGATCGTCAGCTGGGCCTGCGCCGTCTTGCCGCCGCCGGTCGCGGTGACGGTGAACGGATAGGTGCCGGCCTGCGTGCCGTCCGGCGCCTGCGCCGTGGCGGTGACCGTGGTCGATGCGCCCGCCTTCACGACCGTGCTGACCGCCTGCGACTCGCCGGCGGGCTTGGCGCTGACCGTCCAGTTCGGATCCGCGCCCTGCGCGTCGAAGGAGAACGTCTGGTCGGTCCCCGTCCCGTTCTTGAGGGTCAGGTTGAAGGTGAACGTGGTCGTCTGCGGCCCGCGCTGGCCCGGGTTGTCCGTCGTCAGCGTGACGTCGCCGCCCGACTTCGCCGCGACCCTCACCTGGACCGGGAGGGTGACGGTCGCCGAACCCTGCGTGGCGACGACGTTGAGGCCCTTCACGCCGTCGGGTGCGGTATCGGGCACGTCCACGTCGAGCTCGACGTCGACGGTCTTGCCCTTGTCGACGTACGCGCTCTCGACGTTGAGCCCACCGCCCGAGAATCGCGTCGTCCAGTCCGACGGCGCGTTCTGCAGCGCGAGCTTGACGTCGCCCGCCTGCTGGGAGCCGATCGTGAGCTTGAACGTAGCCGTGTTCCCGGGCTCCGCGACCACCGAGGGGAACGGCGTCGTGACGGTGAGGCCGCCCGACGTGACCGCGGACGCGAGGGGGGCCAGCGGGCCGGCGACGAGCCCGAGGGCCGAGAGGAGCAGGGCGGCCCGGATGGCCAGACGCGGCCGGCCCGGGTGCCCGGAGACGCGATGTGACACTGCGTGACTCCGGTTCATGTCGTGACAGGTTGACGACCGGTCCGGCGCACAACCCCCAGCCGGGCCGTGGCGGATGATAGTGCCGATCGCCTGAGAGTTCCCTGAGAGGCCGCGCCGGCCCTCGCCCGGTCGCACGCGCGACGGGAGCGCTCAGCCGGTCAGGGCGTCGGCGAGGCGTCCGCGGCCGATGCGGCCGATGGGGTCGGCGACGGCGTCGGCTTGGGCGTCGGCTCCGGGGTCGGCGGCGGCGACTTGGTGGGTGCCGGGGTCGGCGGCTCCGTGGGCGGCGCGGTCGGTGGCTCCGTGGGCGCCTCGGTGGGTGAGGGCGTCTCGCTCGGCGGCTCCGTCGGGGTGGCCGAAGGCTCGGTCGACGGTGACGCCGATGCCGATGCCGATGGGCACGGGACCACCGACGCGTTCGGGTCGACCGAGGCGTTGGGATCCGGCGACGCGCACGGGTCGAACGAGGCCGACGGCGACGGGCTCGCGCAGCCGCCCCCCGAGCCGACGACCGGGCCCCAGGAGGCCCCGTACGGCTGGAACAGCCCGTTGTAGAAGTACGCGGTTCGCGTGCCCTCGGGACCGCCGCGGACGCCCGGGCCCTTCGCGGCCCTCCCGAGCCACCCGCGGTCCGCCTTGAGCCAGCTGTCGTGATCCTTCTCGAACCCGGCCACGCTCAGGACGCCCTCGCCACAGCGCGCGTCCTGGGGCACGTTGCCCTTCGGCGCGGTACCCGGGAGGAACAGCTCGGTGATGCGCTTGCCACCGTTGCCCGCGAGGAGTCCCGTCCACGGGTCCACTGCCTGCTGCACGAGGCCGTCGGGCTGCTTGAAGCCGTTGATGCTCCAGCCCTTCGTCGCGTCCTGCAGGAAGCCCTGCCAGACGTGCGTCGTCACGTCGATCGAGAACAGCGGCGACTGCGGCGTGGACACGAGCGAGTTGTCGGAGTTGCCGTTCCAGGCGCCCACGGCCAGCGCGTACTCGCCGTTCGCGCGGTCGGCCTTGCTCGGCGCGCCGATGTAGCCGTACGCGTTGAGGTCGCGGGCGTCGTTGTTGGTGCCCGTCTTGAGCGTCGCCGGCCGGCGCTTGCCGCCGTCCATGATCCGGAACGCGCCCCAGAACGGGTTCTGGCTCGGGTCGGTGTTGCCGGCGAGGATGTCCGTCATGATCCCGGCCGTGCCCTTGTCGAGCGCCTGCTGGGGCTGGTCCGTGGCATCGGACGCGTCGGCGTTCGCCACGTCGTTGCCGCTGCCATCCTTGACCGACACGATCGTCGTCTGCGGGACGAGCTGCCCCTGGTTCGCGATCGTCCCGTAGGCCCGGACGAGGTCGCGCGGCCGGATCTCCTCGACGCCCAGCGCGAACGCGAGCCCGGCGTCCGTCTGCCCGTCGCGGAACTGGATGCCCATCTGCTCGGCCTTCTGCTGGACCGTGTCGTTGCCGATGGTCGCCATCGCCTTGACGGCCGGGATGTTGAGCGAGAAGCGGAGGGCGTCCCGGACGCGGACGGGGCCGCGCTCGAGGTTGTCGGCGTCGGTGGGCGTGTAGTTGCTGCCGAAGTCGGTGACCACGTCCATGAACATCGTCGCGGCCGTGATCTTCTTCGCATCGATCCCGGACGAGTACACGACGGGCTTGAATGCCGACCCGGGCTGGCGCCAGCCGTCGGCGAGGACGTCGAACCGCGGCTGGAAGCGCTTGGTGCCGCGCGTCGCCGTCGGATCGGCGGATCCCTGGTAGGCCAGGATCTCGCCCGTCTGGTAGTCCTCGGCGATCAGCGCGCCGTTGCGCAGCGTCTTGTCGCGCAGGTTCTGCATCCACGGGTCGTACTTGAGGCCGAGCGCCTTGGCGGCCGCCTTCGGGTCCTTGGCGTGGGGGACGATGGTCGCCGCCTGCACCCATTTCTGAGCCAGCTGCTGGAGGCGGAGGTCGATCGTCGAGGTGACCGTGAGCCCGCCGCGCTCGAGCACCGGGCACGTCTCGGCGTCGGGGCCGCACAGCCGGGTCGTGAGCTCCTTGCGCACCTGGTACACGAACTGGGGGAGCTGCCACTGGTTGGAACGCTGCGGCGCGAGCACGACGGGCTCGGACTTCGCCGCCTGGAAGTCCGCGGCCGTCAGCGTGCCGCCGGTGAGCGGCGTCCCGCCGTCCGCCTGCATCTGGTCGAGCACGTAGTTCCGGCGCACGACGATGTCCGAGTCGTCCGGCACGACGAGCTCCGTGTCGGTGCAGGTCTCGGGGTCCTCGGCGGGGTTCTTGCACTGCTCGACGGCGTTCGCGACGAGGTCGTACGTGGATGGCGACTTGGGCAGGGCAGCGATGATGGCCGCCTGGGCGAGGGTCAGGTCCTTGAGATCCTTGCCGAAGTAGCTCTCGGCGGCGGCCGCGACGCCGTACGACTCGTTGCCGTAATAGTTCTGGTTCAGGTAGGCGGCCATGATCTTCTGCTTGCCCGCGACGCCCGGGTAGGCCTGGGTCACGCGGACCGACTGGATGATCTCCTTGATCTTCCGGCTGGCCGTGACCTGGGTCTCCGCCTGGCCCTGGTCGTTGAGGAGCCGCTGGCGGACGAGCTGCTGGGTGATCGTCGATGCGCCGCGGGCCCGACCCCGGAGTGCGTCGACGCCCGCGGACAGGATCCCGACGGGGTCGAACCCGGAGTTCTGCCAGAACGAGCGGTCCTCGACGGCGGTCGTCGCATCGACCAGCATCGGCGGGATCTGCTCGAAGGTGACGACCGTCCGATTGAACTCGCCGAACCGCGCGAGCTCCGTCTTGCCGGTCCGGTCGTAGACGACGGACTGCTCGGGGAGCTGGATCTGCTCGAGGGCGGTCGGGTCCGGGAGGCCGTCCGACATCCGCGAGAAGGTGGTGACGGCGAAGACCGCGCCGGCGGCGCCGAGGAGCGCGAGGGCACCGAAGAGGAACAGGCCCATCGTCGCCGCGACGCCGATTCCGCGGCGTGCCGGGCGCGCGCGCCGGGTGGTCGGGGGCGGATTCATGCCCTGCTCGTCGTACATCGCGCGGAAGTATTCGGTGGATGCCGGATTCCCGCCAGATCGTTGGCGCGCGAACGGGAGGAGTGGGCGTTAAGTTCGAACGGCAGATTCGCAACCTTTGGCAACTGAGTTGCCTTGCCCGTCCTCTTCGGCGGCCCGTAGACTTGCCGCGTCGACCCGTCCGACGGGCGGCGCAAGGACAGCCGGGACCCAGAGACCGGGAATCCTTGGGGGGAACCGATCGAGCCGCTCGCCTCGGCGGGCGGCTCGTCGCTGTTGTGGCGGGCGGCGCGTCGTCGGCGGCCGGGTCGCCGTCGGGGACGTCAGGCGGTCGGCGGCGGGGTAGTGCGGGCGCCGGCGTTCGCTGCGCTCGCGGCGCTTACGGCGTTCGCCGCGCTTCCGGCCCGGAGCTCGTCGCGGATCTCAGCCAGGAGCTTCGCCTCGTCCGACGGCTCCGGCGGCGCGGCCGGCGCCTCCCGGATGAACGCGCGCGCGATGAGGAACACCACGAGCGCGACCACGAAGAACACGATCAGCAGCTGCACGAAGTTGCCCCACCGGATCGCGACCTCGGTCGCCGGGTCCGGCGGGTTGCCCGTCGGGCTCTTGAGGACGTACTTCAGCTCGGTGAAGTCGACGCCCCCGAGGGCATAGCCGATGGGCGGCATGATGATGTCGTTGACCAGCGAGTTGACGACCGCGCCGAGCGCGGCGCCGATGATCACGCCGATGGCCAGCGCCAGCGCGTTGGACTTGGTCAGGAATGCGCGGAACTCGCCGACCATCGCCGTCCTCCCTGCCGATCTCCGCATCGCGCGGCTGGCCCGTACGTTACGACGCCGCGGTCGCGTCGTCCTCGGTCGCGCGCGCCAGGGCGCGCAGCAGGCGATCGACGAAGCCCGCCTGGGCGGGGTTCAGGCGGCGCCGTGCCTCGGCGGGGTCCGCCCAGACGATCCGGTCGATCTCCGGGACGGTGATGACGCGACCCGACTTCGGTGGCCACTCGACCTGGACCTGCATGCTGTGGAGCGCACCCGGGTCCAGGTTCCCCTCGATGCCCCAGCCATGGACCGTCTTGCCTGATCGCATCCGGACGTCCCCGAGGTCGATGGCGTCGCCGTCGGGCGGCCGGTGGCCGGTCTCCTCCTCGAACTCGCGGCGGGCCGTGGCGAACAGGTCCTCGCCGTCCATCGGGGCGCCCTTGGGCAGGGACCACGCGCCGGCATCCCGACGCGACCAGATCGGGCCGCCCGGGTGGGCGATCAGGACCTGGACGTCGTCGCCGTTGCGCCGGTAGAGGAGGAGGCCCGCGGACAGCTTCGCCATGGGTCGACGGTGGTGGGTCCGTTTCAGGTTCTCGGCGCACACGAAAGCGCCCGAAGGAACCGTACCGCACCGCCTCGCCCACGCCAGTCCCAAGCAAGCTCGGGTCTGTCGCAGCGGCTCCGGCGCCACCCGCCTCGCCTGGCCTTGCGGCCTGCGCTGCGGGGGCCTCCGGGGACCCGGTCCGATCATCGCTGACCGGTCCGGTGTCGGTGCCACCGGCCCCTTCGGGCAAACCGAACGATATCGGCGCACGCGGAGGTCGCCAACCGACTTGTCCACGACTTTGGCGGCCGGGCGATCGAAGTTGTCCACGACGTTCACGTCACCGTGGACAGGGTGTGGACAGCAGATGCCGGCCGCTCGTCCCTGCGACAGCGGGCGCGCTACGCGCCTTCCGCCACCACCCCGCGAGCCACCCGCGCAGGCGCCACCTCGTGGTGGCGCGAGCAGCGCGCTTCGTACGTCTCGATCGACGGGCTCTCGAACCCGCCGATCACGATCAGCGGGTCGTCGATCGCCGCCGGGCGGCCGCCCACCAGGCGCTGCGTCCGGGTCGCGTTCTCGCCACACACCACGCAGATCGCCGACAGCATCGTGATCTCGTCCGCGAGCGCGAGGAGCACGGGCATCGGCCCGAATGGCCGCCCCGCGAAGTCGGTGTTGAGCCCCGACGCGATCACGTGCCGCCCGCTCTGGCGCAGCGTCTCGACCACGCCCGTCAGCGATTGGTCGAAGAACTGGGCCTCCTCGATCCCGACCAGGTCCACGTCGCGCTCCCGCGCCAGCGACAGGATCTGCACCGGCTCGGCCTTCGGCACGAGCACCGACGGATAGCGGGCCTTCGACCGGCTCTCGGCGTACTCACCCGGCGTTCGATCGTCGACGTCCGGCCGCACGAGCAGGATCCGCCGCTTCGCGATCTCGGCGCGTCGCAGGAGCCGCAGCAGCTCGTCGGTCTTGCCCGACGACATGCAGCCGGCGATGACGTGGAGCCAGGGATCGGCGCGATACAGCACCCCTCGAATCTACCGGCTCACCCGCACCCGCACGGGCATTGCAACGTCCGCGCCCTGGTCCGGACACGCCCGCGGGACGCCAGGTCGGGATGAATGGCGACCATGCACGCGACCGACACGGGCCGTCACGCCGACGCGCGCCGCGCCCAGCTCCCGCCGCCGCCCACCGCCCAGCTCACCATCCACCCTCCGGCCCCGTACCGCGAGACGGGCACGGAGCGCGCCGTGCGCAGCGAGCGGGCGCTCGCCGCCGAACGGCGCATCGGCCGGGCCGCCTACCTGCTCGACGACCTGATCAAGATCCCGGGGACGCCGATCGGGTTCGGCATCGATCCGCTGATCGGGCTGATCCCGTTCGTCGGCGACGCGATGTCGGCCGTGATGTCGGCGTGGATCGTGCTCGAGGCCGCACGCTTCCGGCTGCCGAAGATCGTGATCCTGCGGATGGTGATGAACTCGCTGGTCGACTTCGGCGTTGGCCTGATCCCGTTCGTCGGCGACCTCGTGGACTTCGGCTTCAAGGGCAACCGGCGCAACCTGGAGCTGTTCCACCGCCACGCGGTCGATCTCGATCCCGACACGCGCGGCTCGAAGGCGCTCGTGATCGGCGTCGTCGTCGCCGGCATCGCGATCATCTGGCTGCTGCTCGTCCTGCTCGGCAACCTGCTGTCCACGGTCGTCGGCTAGCGACGGGCCGGCGGCCACCGGGCTCGGGCACCATGAGCGCGTGACCAACGCCCCCGGGCCCCTCGCGATCGGCCTGAACCTCCCGACCTGGCCGCTCCGCGACCGCACGTACGCCACGTGGCCCGAGATGCGCGCGCTCGCGCGCGAGGCCGAGTCGATGGGCGTCGACACGCTGTGGGTGCCGGATCACCTCCAGCGCGAGCTCGGCGGCGAGCGAATCGGGTTCTGGGAGTGCTGGACGATCGTGACGGCGCTCGCCGAGGCGACGACCACCGTGGGCATCGGCCCGTACGTCGCGTGCACCGGATTCCGCAACCCCGCGCTGCTCGCGAAGATGGCGGTCACGCTCGACGAGGTCAGCGGCGGCCGCCTGACGCTCGGCCTCGGCAGCGGCGTCCCGCAGCGCGACCAGAGCTGGCGCGCGTTCGGCTATGACCCTCGCCGGCCGGTCGCCCGCTACGCGGAGTCCGTCGAGGTCGTGGTGCGGATGCTCCGCGACGCGCCACTCACGTTCGACGGCGAGCTCGTCCGGACCGAGGACGCGGAGGTCATCCCGTGGGGCGGACGACCGGGCGGGCCGCCGGTGTGGGTCGCCGGGCAGGGCGAGCGGACGGCCCAGGTTGCGGCGCGCTGGGGCGACGCGATCAACGTCAACATCCCGCTCGCGGGCGCGGCCGACATGGAGCGGCTGACGACGATCGCGCGAGATGCGTGCCGGGCGGTCGGCCGCGATCCGGCCAAGCTCGAGCTGACGGGGTGGGGGAGGCTCGTCCTGGACGCGCAGGGCAACGCGCTCGAGCGCGACGGCTGCCTGTCCGGCGATCCCGCCGCGGTCGGCCGGACGATCCGCGGGTTCGCCGATGCGGGGCTGCGGCACCTGACGGTGCATGTGGGCGATCCGGACGATCCGTCGAAGCTGCCCGCCCTGACGCACCAGATGCTCGAGCGGTTCGGCCGCGTGCTCGAGGCGATCCGCGCCGCCTGACGCGCTCGCGCGGCGGGCACGCAACCTGGCCGCATGCTCGGACGCAACGCTCGACGCCGTACGCGCGTCTCCGCGACGTGCGACCATCGCCCTCCGTGAAGCACCGCCTCCGGCCGCTCCTGCTCGCGATCGCGAGCGTGGCGCTCCCGGGCCTCGGGCATGCGGCGGTCGGGCGCCGCCGGGCCGCGGCGCTGTTCCTCGTCCCGACGCTGCTCATCGGCGGCACGCTCCTCGCGTGGGCCGTGACGAACGGCACGTACGTCGTCGCCGCCACGCTCGTCACGCCCAGCGCGCTGACGCTGCTGTTCGCCGCGAACATCATGGTCGCCGGCTGGCGGACGTCCGCGGCGGTCGACGCGGTGGGCAACGCGGACCCCGGGCGGCTCGGCGCGGCGCTCGCGGGGCTCGTGATCGTCCTCGCCGTCGCGGTCCCGCACGTGATTGCCGCCGACACGATCATGGCCGCGGCGTCGTTCCTCGACGACACGTTCGCGGGCATCGGGCAGGTCGACCAGGTCGACCAGGGCGACACCGAGACCCCGATGCCGGACCCCACCGAGCCGCCCGACGCGACGGAACCCCCGGCCGCCGCCTCGCCCGGGCCGTCGGCGTCGTCCGGCCCCACCCCGAGCCCGAGCCCGGTCATCCCGCCGTTCCCGTCGGACGGTGGCAACGGAACCCTGCCGGCGTTCGGGGCCGCCGTGCCGTGGCAGCGGCCGGGCGCGATCCCGTGGGGCGACGACGGCCGTTTCGACCTGCTGCTGATCGGCTCGGACGCCGGCTCGGGCCGGTGGAGCCGGCGCAACGACGTGATGCTGCTGGTCGAGGTCGACGTCGGCACGGGCGCGACCGCGATGATCGGGCTGCCGCGCAACCTCCAGAACGCGCCCTATCCGCCCGGTCCCGCGCGCGACGCGTCCGCCTGCGGCTGCCAGCCCGGGCTGCTCAACGAGATGTACGTCGAGGCGACCGTGCGGAACCCGGGGCTGTGGCCGGGCAAGGGGGCCGTCAAGGGCATCGGCGCCGTGCGCTCGGTCGTGCACACGATCACCGGCCGGCCGATCGACGCGGTGCTGATCGTCGACCTCGCCGGCGTGATCCGCGTCGTCGACGCCATGGGCGGCATCGACATCGACGTCCCGGAGGCCGTCGTCGACGACCACTACCCCGACCCGGGGAACGGCGAGATCAAGCTCCGGATCAAGGCGGGCCCCCAGCACTTCGACGGGCACATGGCGCTCGCCTATGCGCGCAGCCGGCACATGGACAGCGACTACGGCCGGATGGACCGCCAGCAGACGCTCCTGCTCGCGATCCGCCAGCAGCTGGGGCCCGAGGTCATCCTCAACGCGCCGGCGCTGTTCGGCGCGGCGAGGGGCACGGCGTGGACCGACCTGCCCCGCGAGAGCCTGCCCGCGCTGATCGAGCTGTTCGGCAAGGCCGCGGACGCCAAGGTGAAGCAGCTGCGCATCGTTCCGCCGCGCTATCCGAGCCTGATGACGGCCGCGTGGATCAACCAGGTCCGCGACGACATCGCGAACCTGCTGCCGGACACGCCGGAGCCGCAGCACATCTCGGTTCCCCGTCCCGTGGCGACCCCGCGGCCCACGGCCCCGCCGACTCCCAGGCCTACGCCGAGGCCCACGAAGGGGTCGACCCCGCCGCCGACCAGCGGCCCGACGGCCGAGCCGACGCCGGATCCCACCGCGGAGCCAGCGCCCTCCTGACGCCTGTCGACCACGGCCGCCGGGGAGCCGACCTGCCGCGCGGCGCTCAGACCCAGGTGTTGTCGTGCTCGGCGTAGAACCGGTCGAGCGTCGCCTGGTCGGGCCGTCCTTCGACCGCGAACCTCGCATTGCCCTCGAAGTACGCCTCGCGCGGCGCGCCCGGCGCGAAATGGATCAGCATCGACGCGGGTTCGCCGCTCTCGTTGCGGAAGCCGTGGATGCCGCCGATCGGGACGTGGACGAAGTCGCCTGGCTCGGCGTCGACCCAGCGGATCCCGTCGTACAGCTTCACCCGGCCGACGAGCACGTAGAACGACTCCGTCAGCGTCCGGTGGAAGTGCGGTCCGGGGCCCGAGGGCTCGGCGCCCATGTTCCAGCGGTACAGCCCGAACAGGCCGCCGGTCGACGCGCCCGTGGCCAGGTAGTCGCAGGTCGTGCCCGAGGCGTACGTGAGGTCCGGCGAGCTCCCGGCGGGGCGGAAGGTCGCGCTGACCTCGCCGCCCTCGCCGTGGTAGCGGGGCTCGGGATAGCTCACGGGCACACCTCGCGGTCAGCTGGTGGTGCCGGAGCCCTCCGCGCCGGCCATCGCGCCGCCGCCGCCCGGCATCGCGCCCAGCTGGCGCAGCATGCCGAGGAAGTCCGCCTGGTGCCAGTGCTCGGTGATCCGGCCGTCGTGCAGCCGGAACCAGTGGATCTCCTGGATCTCATAGCGCTTGCCGCTGGGCGGCAGGCCCATGAACGGTCCGCTCTGCGTCGCCGACGACGTGAGCCGGACCGCGACCTGGTCGCCCTCGCCGAGCATGTCGTCGATCGTCATCCGGGCGTCCGAGAGGCCCTGCGACACCCGCTCGATGGCCTGCTTGAGGCCGTCACGGCCGGGTGGCATGGGGCCCCACGTGTGGGGCGTGAACGCCTCGCTGACGAGCTCGTCGACGGCGTCGAACTCGCCGCGAAGGAACACCTCGTCGATGAACCGGCGGACGACGGCCTTGTTGGTCTCGACCGCGATGGGCGCGGCGTGGACAGTGGACACGGGTCACCTCCTCGTGGCGTCGGAGCGGGCGAGAGTCAGGCGTTCTTCTTCTTGCCTGCCGGCTTGGACGCCATCTTCTCGAGCTCCCGCTCGCTCATGCCGGTCTGCGTCTTCTTGCCCTCGCGCTTGCGCTCGAGCTCGGCGCCCATGAACCGGCGCTGCTTCTCGGTCTTGGCGGGCATGACGGTGCCTCCATGGGTCACGTTCCGGGACCAGCGTCGACCGCAGCGGCTCCCGCTCGCGACGGCCAGCGGCGTCGTCCGGGTGGCAGCCTTCTCGCAGCGCGTGCGGGTTGTTGTCAGGTGATGTCAACGATGGCCGTGCACGGTCGCTGAACGACACGGCGTCCCGCGCGGGCGCCCGAGGGCTCGGTCGAGGCGTGGGGCCGCTCGGAATCCGACCCCGTCGGCGGCTGGTACGGGCTCAAGAAGGGCCTGCGCGGACGGTTCGGCGTCTAGCTGCGGCCGCTGCTCGAGGAGCTGGGCCTCGCCGAGCTGACGCACGACGCGAAGAACAACCAGGTTCGCGCGACGTAGCGCTCGGACCGGGACGCGGGCGCGCGCCTTGACACCGGCCGAGAATGGGACGCGCAAGATCCGCGACGAGGTTCCCCGTGGCCGACCCGGTCACCGCCCCTTCGGCATCGAGACCCGACCTCCCGACGGGAACCGTGACCTTCCTGTTCACGGACATCGAAGGATCGACGCGGCTCCTGCAGGCGCTCGGTCCGGCGTACGCGGAGCTCCTCGCGACCCACCACCGCGTGCTGCGGCACGCCATCGCGAGCCACCACGGGCGCGAGGTCGACACCCAGGGCGACTCGTTCTTCGTCGCGTTCGAGCGGGCCGCGGATGCCATCGCCTGCGCGATCGATGCGCAGCGCGACCTCGCGGCGACGGCCTGGCCCGCCGATGGCGGGGTCCGCGTCCGGATGGGCATCCACGCGGGTGACGCGCTCGTCGCGAGCACCGGGTACGTCGGCATCGCCGTCCACCGCGCGGCGCGGATCATGCACGCGGGCCACGGCGGCCAGGTGCTGCTGTCGGCGGCCGCGGCGAGCCTCGTCGCGGATGACCTGCCGGACGGTGCGCGGCTGGTCGACCTCGGCGCGCACCGCCTGAAGGACTTCGACCAGCCGGTCAAGCTCTACTGCCTGGCGCACCCGGACCTGGACGCGGACTTCCCGCCCCTCGTCACGCTCGATCGCCGGCCCAACAACATGCCGGCCGACGTGTCGTCGTTCGTCGGCCGGCAGGCCGAGCTCGCGTCGCTCGATGCGCTGCTCTCGAGCGACGGCGTCCGGCTGGTGACGCTCATCGGACCGGGCGGGACCGGCAAGACGCGGCTCGCGATCCGCGCGGCGAGCGACCAGCTCGACCACGTGCGCGACGGCGCGTTCGTCGTCGACCTCGCCGCCGCCGAGGATCGTGAGTCGCTGATCGCCGCGGTGGCCGGAGTCCTCGGCGTGGCGGGGAGCCGCGACCAGCCGCTCGTCGAGGCGGTGAAGCGGCACGTCGGCGATGCGCAGCTGCTCCTGGTGCTCGACAACTTCGAGCAGGTCACGGTCGCCGCGCCGGTCGTGACCGAGCTGCTCCAGGCATGCCCCCAGCTGCGGATCCTCGTCACGAGCCGCGAGGCGCTGCGCGTCCGCGGCGAGCAGCTGGTCCGCGTCGAGCCCCTCGCCCTGCCGGCCCCGGACCCGAGGGTCGAGTCCGCCTCGCTGCTCGGCTTCGAGGCGATCCAGCTGTTCGTCGAGCGTGCACGGGCGGTCCGTCCCGACTTCGCGCTGACCGACGACAACGCCCGCGCCGTGATCGAGATCTGCCGGCGCCTCGACGGCCTGCCGCTCGCGATCGAGCTCGTGACGGCGCGGCTCGCGCTGTTCTCGCCCGAGGCGCTGCTGGGCAGGCTCGAGAGCCGGCTCGGCGGGACCGGCCGCGGCCAGCGCGACCTGCCGGAGCGGCACCAGACGCTGCGCAGCACGGTCGACTGGAGCTACCGGCTGCTCGAGCCCGGCGAGCAGGCGCTGTTCGCCGTCCTCTCGCTCTTCGCACCGGCGCGGCTCGACGCGGTGGAGGCGACGACCGGCCGGATCGACGGCTGGTCACGGACCGGCACGGACCCGGTCGACGGGATCGCGTCGCTGCTCGAGAAGAGCCTCGTCCGCAGGTCCGGTGAGGATGCGGTGGCCATGCTCGAGACGATCCGCGAGTTCGCCGCGGAGCGCCTTGCCGCCGATCCCGAGCTGCACCGTGCCGCGCGTCGCGGCCACGCCGAGGCGTCCACGGAGGCGGCCCGTGCGCACGCGGCCCGCGCGAGTCGCGTCGCGGGCGACCCCGCCGTCGCGGCGCTGGTCGCCGACGTCGAGAACCTCGAGGCCGCGTGGCGGTACTGGCTCGAGATCGACGCCGCGGACGAGCTCTCCGCGCTCTGGGACGCGCTCGGCCTCGTGTACGAGACGACGGGTCGCTACTCGGCGATGGTCGCGGCGACGGACGCGCTGCTCGGGGTCCTCGAGCGCACGACCGCCGGCGAGGAGCTGGCCGCCCGGGCGCTGACGCTCCGCATGCGTCGCGCGCGGACGATCCTCGCGCTCCACGGCTACAAGCAGGAGGCCGAGACCGCCTACGCCGAGGTGCTGGAGGCGCTCGAGGGCCAGGCCGACCAGGCGCACACCTACCCGATCCTGCGCGACGTCGTCCGCTTCTACATGATGTCCGGCCGCGTCGAGATGGCCCTCACGACGTCCGCCGCGCTGCTCTCGCTCGGCGAGGAGACCGGCGACCCGGCGATCCTGCTCGACGGCCACCTGATGGTCGGCCAGGGGCGGATGGCGTCCGGAGACCTGGCGGGCGCGCTCGAGCATTTCGAGATGGCGATCGCGGCGTCCGCGGCGACCGGCTACCGCCCACGCAGCTCGAGCTTCGGCACCGATCCTCGGGTGTCGGCCCGGACCACGTCCGCGTTCCTCCTGTGGCTCGTCGGCCGGCCGGACTCGGCCGCCGCGCGGATCCGCGACGCGATCGACGTCGCCACCGGCATCGGGCCGTTCTCGCTCGCGTACGCCAACTTCCACGCCGCCTTCCTGCACCTGTGGCGCCTCGAGCCCGACGTCGTGACGGAACGCGCGCGGACGGCCGTCGTCCTCGCCGAGCAGCACGGGTTCCCGGTCTGGCGGGCGCTTGGGACGGCGCTCGGCGGCGCGGCGCTCGTGTTCTTCGGCGAGACCGACGACGGGCTGGCGCGCGTCGAGGCCGGGGTCGGCGCCTTCCGCGCGATGCAGAAGCCGCCGATCTTCTGGGCGGCGCTCCGGTTCGTGGAGGCGGGGTCGCTCGCGTTCGCCGGACGCGTGGCGGAGGCCACGACCGTCATCGACGACGTCATGGCGCAGAACCGCGACCGGTCGTTCGATCCATCGTTGTGCCTCCTCCGCGGTGACATCGCGCTCGGATCCGGCGATCCCGCGGCGGCCGGGGAGTGGTACGGCCGCGCGCTCGCCGAGGCGACCGAGACCGGCGGGCTGATGGTCGAGCTCCAGGCGGAGACGCGCCTGACAGCGCTGCGGCGCGCGGCCGGAACCGCCGACGCGGGTGAGCGGCTGCGCGCCGTCTACGACCGGTTCAGCGAGGGCTTCGCGACCCGCGACCTGGTGCTGGCCCGCGCGGTCCTCGACGATCCGACGAGCCTCGGTCCGCTCGCGAGGTGACCGGCCGATAGCGGAGTTTCCCGCAAGGCGCTCGACACGAATCGGGGACGGCTGGTAAGGTCCCGCGCTGCAACACCGGGGATATCGACAGGGATCTCAGCTACATACGCCGCCCCTGGCAGGCCCCCCTGCCGTGCGGTCGACCCCAGCTGTCGATCGTCCCCGCGCCCCGTCCCCAGCGGGCGCGCTCCTTTTCTGCCCGGGCGGCACCGTCCCATCGCCATGGCGTGCCCCAGCACCCCATGTCCTGGCAGAGAGGAGCACCTTGCGGTCGACGCACGCCCTTCGGGCCCTTGGCCTGGCCTCGCTCGTCGCCATCGGCGGCATCAGTCTTCAGCCCAGCGTGGCGTCGGCGGCAGATCCCGTCGCCAACACGACCACCACCAACATCACGGCACGCACGACGCTGACGATCCGCCAGCGGATCGTGAAGATCGCCCTCGCGCAGCGGTACGACCAGTACGTCGCCGGCGGCATCGGGCCCGACACCTTCGACTGCTCGGGGCTCGTGCGCTACGTGTACCGCCAGGCGGGCGTCAGCCGGTTCCTCGGCGGCGGCCACTCCGCGCGGATGATGTACCTGTGGGGCGTCAGCCACCACCTCACCAGCCGGACGCACCCCCGGCTCGGCGATGTCGCCGTGTGGGGGCGTGGCTCGCACGTCGGCATCTACATCGGCAACGGGCGGGTCATCAGCGCCCTCAATCCCCGCCAGGACATCCGCGTGACCGGTGTCTACGCCCTGGGCGACCCGTTCACCGCGTACATCCACGTGCGGCTCCCGTAGCCGGACGCTCGCTGACCGTCGGGTGACGCGGCTCGCGCGTCCCCGGCGGTGACCTCCGGCGGCCGGCGCCGCTCACCGAGCGCGTTGCCGACCGCCACAGCGACCAGCACCGCAGGATCCCGCGCGAACGCCCGGGGCTAGTTGCCCTTGGTGGCGTCGAACGCCTCGCGGTACTCGTCGCGCAGCCGGTCGGCGCGAGCGCGCGCCTCGATCGCCGTGACCGAGCCCGGCTCCGCCGCCTGGGCGTCGCGCTCCGCGGCCCGCCACTCCGCGAGGATGTCGCTGAGGCTCCGGTTGACCGCGGCGATCGTCGTCGCCGCCGTGCGGGCATCGACCGCGGCCGTGCGGCTGACCTCGTGGGTGAGCGCCGCCTGACGGCGAGTCTGCTGCAGCACGCGCTGGGCGAGCTCTTCCACCCGCGATGCGAGCTCGACGAGCTTCGCGTCGCCCTGCGGCGTCTGGCGCTTCTCCTCCTCGAGCTGCGTCAGCGCGTCGAGGTCGCGGAGCAGCGCGTCGGAGGTGAGTCGGAGCGCGTCCTGGGTTTCGATGCCGGTTCCCCCTCGTTGCCGAGTTGCGCGGCGACTCTAACACCCGCCTCGAACGAACGCGGCCGGCACCTCCCGGAAAGATAGTTGACATCGCAACGATATCGGCGTAGGGTGCTGCTGTTGGACAAGTCGTGTTGCTGGCAACACATTCGATGCCGCGACACGAGACCGCAGGAGCCCAAGGCCACATGACCGCCATCGATCTTTCATTGCTCATCCTCCAGCTCGGCGTCGGGCTGACATTCGCCGCGCACGGCGCGCAGAAGGTGTTCGGCTGGTGGGGCGGCCCGGGCCTCGCGAACTGGGAGGGCGCGATGCAGCGGATGGGCTTCCGTCCCGCCCGGCTGTTCGCCGTCGTCTCGGCCGGTGTCGAGCTCGTCGGCGGGCTGCTGCTCGCGGCCGGCTTCCTGACGCCGTTCGTCGCCGCGGTCCTGCTCGCGCAGACCGTCGTGATCATCGGCCAGGTGCACTGGGCCAACGGGTTCTTCAGCACGAAGTCGGGCTTCGAGTTCCCGCTGCTCCTCGGTGTCGGCGCCGCCGCGATCGGGCTGGGCGGCCCGAGCGCCGTGAGCGTGGACGCGGCGCTCGGTCTGTCGCTCGAGCTCGCGGTCATTGGCCTGCTGCTCGCCCTCGGGCTGCTCGCCGGCCTCGCGACGCTCGCGCTCCCGCGGCTGACCGCCCGGGTGCACGTGACGGCCTAGCCGAGGCCCCCGTTCCAGGCCGGTCAGACGGCCGCCCCGCAACGCACGCCCCGGGACTCCTCCCCGGGGCGTGTCGATTCCTGACGTCCCTCGACCGGTTCGGGTGCGATCCTCGATCGCGAACGCCCCCGCCCTGCCCGCAAGGAGGCTTCGCCATGTCGAGCGCCCCGATCATCCTCGTCCCCGGCTTCTGGCTCGGTGCATGGGCCTGGGACGACGTCGCCGCCAGGCTCCGGGACGCCGGCCACGACGTCACCGCGATCACCCTGCCGGGCCTCGAGTCGAAGGACGCCGACCGCTCCTCGATCACGATGGACGACCACGTCCAGGCGATCGTCGACGCCGTCGAGGCGGCGGGCAGGCCGGTCGTCCTGGCCGTCCACAGCGCGACGGGGTTCTCGGGCTACGCGGCGAGCGACCGGGTGCCCGAGCGGATCGCCGCGATGGTGTACGTCGACACCGCGCCCGGCAAGGGCGCCCTCGACCCGAGCCTCGAGGGCGACAAGGACTTCGTCTGGGAGGACATCCAGGCGGAGGAGAACCTCGACGGGCTGTCGGAGGCACAGCTGGCCACGATGCGCGAGCGCGCCGTCCCGGTGCCCGGCGGCGTCCTGCGCCAGGCGGCCGAGTTGACGAACGATGCCCGCAACGACATCCCGAGCACCGTCATCGCGACAGGGTTCCCGTCGTCGGAGTACAAGCAGGCCGCCGCGGAGCATCCCGACTGGACGTGGCTGGCGGGGCTGCGCGAGCTGCGGAACGTGACGTACATCGACCTGCCGACCAGCCACTGGCCGATGTGGTCGAAGCCCGCGGAGCTCGCCGAGATCATCGGCGGCATCGCGACCCGGGCGGGCTGACACCCCGCGGCAGACGGTCCGGTCCGGCGGGCACCCGGCCGCCGCTCAGAAGTGGGGTTGGTCGAGCAGCCAGCGGCCGTTGATCCGCACCAGGTCCCACGATCCCGTGAAGCTCCGGGGCGACGGCTCGACCGTGCGGTACTCGGTGAGCGACACGGCGACCCTCGCGGTGCCCGCGTCGCGGTTGATCGCGATCGTCTGGAGGCGGGTGATGTCGATGCGCGTGGTGCGCCGGAACCGCCCGATCAGCCACTCGTCCGGCGGGTACTGCGCCTGCATCCGCGGTGACCACAGCGCGATCGCCGTGGCCCAGCGGTGGTGCGCGACGGCGTCGTAGAAGCTCGCAACGGCGGTCGCGGGCCCGGTGGCGGACGGACGCGGCGTCGGTGCCGGCGTCGGGCGTGGTGTCGGTCGCGGGGTCGGGTTCGGCGTGGGCCGAGGGGTCGGCCTCGGCGTGGGACGCGGCGTCGGCTGCGGCGTGGGGCGGGGGGTCGGTGACGGCGTCGCTGTCGGGCTCGGCGACAGCGTCGGGGCCAAGGCGCTCGGCGAGGCGGTCGGCGCGGGCGCGACCGGGACGGTCGACGGCGGCAGGGTCGCGAGCGCCACGCCACCAGCGTCGAAGCTGGCGCCCGGCCCGTTGCCCCGCCCGCCCGGCAGGATCCCGAGGAGCAGCAGCGGGACGAACAGGGCCACGCAGGCGAGGGCGATGGCGGCGGCGATGACGCGTCGGTTTCGCGACGGCCCGTCGTCGGCCGCCCCGGTGAGCGCGGCCGGGCCGGTCGGCGCGAGGACGCGCGTCGACGCCCACAGCGGTTCCCGGGCTGGCGGCGGCATGGCCGGCCCGTCGACCATCCGGGCCGCGTTCGGGCTCGCCTCCGCGGACGCGATGACCCGCGCCGCCGGTACGCCGGCGGCCAGGATCCCGACGGTGTCGGCGAGGTCCGGCGTCGGACCGGGCGCCGCCGTGGCGAACCGTCGGAGCCATGCCTCGAGCGCCTCGGCGAACGCGCGGGCGCTTGGGTAGCGCCGAACCGGATCCGTGGCGAGCGCGCGACCGACGATGCGATCGAGGTCAGGCGGGAGCCCCTCGACGATCGCCGACGGGCGCTCGGGCGGCGTCGTGAGCCGGACGGTCGCGAGCGCCGCGGCGCTGTCGGCGGTCCACGGCAGCCGGCCCGTGAGCATCTCGAACAGCACGACGCCGAGCGAGAACACGTCGCCCGCAGCGGTCGATTCCTCCCCGCGCGCCTGTTCGGGCGAGAGGTAGGGGATCGAGCCGAGCACCATCCCCGGGACGGTCTCGCGCGTGGATGCGAGCGCGCGCGCGATGCCGAAGTCCGCGAGGAGGACGCGCCCATCGCGACGCAGCAGCAGGTTCGCCGGCTTGACGTCACGGTGGACGAGGCCGCGTCGATGTGCGGCGGCGAGGGCGCGGGCGGCGGCGGCCGCGATCTCGACCGCCGATGCAGGCGGCAACCGGCCGCGCGTTCGGAGCACGTCGGCGACCGTGGGGCCGTCGGCGAGCTCCATGACGATGAATCGGGCCTCGCCGTCGCTGCCCGTGTCGAACACCGTCGCGACGTTGGGGTGCGACAGGCTCGCGGCATTGCGCGCCTCGCGCTCGAAGCGCCGGACGAAGTCCGGGTCCTCCGCGAAGGGCTCGCGCAAGAGCTTGACGGCCACCGGCCTGCGGAGGCGCAGGTCGAGACCCCGCCAGACGGTTGCCATGCCGCCGGCGCCGATGGGCTCGAAGAGCAGGTACCGACCCGCGAGTCGGCTTCCGGCGATCACCATTTGATCCAGTCGACCGGCTTGCCGGGTCCGCGGGCGTTGCCGCGGTGCGGGTCGCCTACCGGGCGCGTTTCAGCACCGCGTGGCACGAGGGCGACGCAGGGTTGAGCTCCGCGCCCTCCTCGTGTCCTCGGGTCTGGTCCGCGGCGCCCTCGGTCCTGTCACTTCCGATGCACCTGACCGTTATCCACGATCTTCGGACGCCGCGACGGATCCGGCGCCCTCGCTCGAGCACGGATGGAGCTCCCGTGGGCTGAACGACGGCGTCGACGAGCTCCAATTTGGGCTCGGGACGTGGATATCGGTCACGAGCCACCGATCTGGTGGGAACAAGCGCAAGATTCGCCGCATGAGGCTGATGCGCTCGAGGCCGGCGGTCCGGGGGCTGCTCGTCGGCATGGTCCTGGCGACCGCCGCGTGCACGGGGCCGACAACGGGACCTGGACCGAGCGTCGCACCCAATCCCACGGTCGCCCCGAACCCCACGGTCGCCCCGAACCCAACCGTCGCCCCCAATCCGACCGTCGCCCCGAACGCCACGGTCGCCCCGAACCCCACCGTCGCACCGTAGCGCGGAGGCGCCGAGCGCCCCGAAGGGCGCCCGGCACCGGGAATTGCGAGGGAACGGGATGTCAGGCCGCTGCGGACTCCGTTTCCGGGTCCATCGCCGGCTCCCGGTCCCGCTGCTCGGCGGTCGCCCGCGACTCGCGGAACGCGAGCACCAGCACCGACGCCACGAGGCAGGTCACGATCCCCACCGAGAACGTCGCAGCGGTCGCCAGCGAGAACGCCTCGTGGATCGCCGCGACGATCGCCGGGATGTACGGCTCGACGAGCGGCCGCAGGGCCTCCGGCAGCGACCCGAGGAGCGCCGCGCCCTGGTCGCCGACGCCCGTGATCGCCCCCAGCCCGGCCCCGGAACCGGCACCGGACGCCAGCGCCCCGGCCACCTGCGGCGGCAGCCCGGCCGCGCCCATCGACGCCGGGACCTCGCGAGCCAGCGACGACGCGAACACCGTCCCGGTGATCGCCAGGCCCACGGTTCCGCCGACGGACTGGAAGAACGACAGGTTCGACGACGCCACGCCGATGTGCCGGATCTCGACGCTGTTCTGGACGATCTGCGGGAACACCGCGAACGTCGGTCCCACGCCAATCCCGGTCACGAACATCCACGCCCAGATGATCGGCAGCGGGGTGTCGGCGCGGAGCTGCGTGAGCATCGCCAGACCGGCCGCGGTCGTGAGCAGCGCCCCGAACAGCAGGAACCGGTAGCGACCGGTGCGCGCCACGATCTGCCCCGAGGCGACGGCGGAGAAGATCAGCCCGCCGAGCAGCGGCAGCATCTGGTACCCGGACACCGTCGCCGACGCGCCGCCCACCACCTGGAGCCAGCGCGGCAGGAACACGACCGCGGCGAAGAACCCGAACGACGCCAGGAACACGGACGCCACCGACACCGTGAACGCGCGGTTCCGGAACAGCCCGAGGGGGACGATGGGCTCCGCCGCGCGCGACTCCCACAGCGCGAACACCGCGAGGATCGCGAGCCCCACGCCGATCAGCCCGCCGACGGTCAGCTCGGTCCAATCGGCCGACCCCTTGTTCGTCAGCCCGACGAGGATCGGCACCAGCGCGCCCGTGAACAGCGCCGCGCCGACGTAGTCGATCTTGGGCTTCGCGTTCGACAGGTGGTACGCGGGCAGGTTGCGCCGGACCGTGAACAGGACCACGAGCCCGACCGGGATGTTGATGAAGAACACGAACGGCCAGCCGATGGTGTCGGTGATCAGGCCGCCGATCGCCGGGCCGAGCAGGCTCGACAGCCCGAACACCGCGCCGAACAGCCCCTGGTACCGGCCGCGCTCGGAGGGGGCGAAGACGTCGGCGATGATCGCCATCGCGATCGGAAACAGCGCGCCGGCGCCGAGGCCCTGGATCCCGCGCGCGGCGACGAGCTGCCACATCTCCTGCGACAGGCCGGCGAGCACCGACCCCACCATGAACACGCCGATGCCGAACAGGAACACGGGCCGCCGGCCGAACAGGTCGGACACCTTGCCGTAGAGCGGGCCGCTGATCGTCGAGGTCAGCAGGTAGGCGGTGAACGCCCACGTGTAGAGGCCGTTGCCGCCGAGGTCCGTGATGATCTTCGGGAGCGCGGTGCCGACCACCGTCTGGTCGAGCGCGCCGAGGAACACGCCCACCATGACGGCGCCGAGGACGCGCATGCGGACGGGGTGGGGGAGCACGACGGGCGGCGTATCCGCCGCGCCGCTCCAGGCCGGTGTCGCTGGGCTGGACACTGGGAGCACCTCTCCTGGTCTTGTGTTGACCGGCGAAGTGTCTCGCGCGATTAGGTCGAAAACGTGCCTAATGGCGCGTAGTATTTCACTGATGTCGACGTCGTCGCGACTCCTCCGGCTGCTCTCGCTCCTCCAGACGCCGCGCGACTGGACGGGGGCCGAGCTGGCCTCGCGCCTGGAGGTCAGCCCGCGCACCGTCAGGAACGACATCGAGCGCCTGCGCGACCTCGGCTACCCGGTCCACGCGACCCGCGGCTCGGTGGGCGGCTACCGGCTGGAGGCGGGGACGTCGATGCCGCCGCTGCTGCTCGAGGACGACGAGGCGGTCGCGGTGGCGATCGCGATGCGGACCGCGACGGGCGGGGCGGTCGAAGGCCTGGAGGAGTCGTCGCTGCGGGCGCTCGCGAAGCTGGAGCAGGTGCTGCCCCCGCGGTTGCGGCGCCAGGTCGCGACCGTGCAATCCGTGACGATGCAGGTCCGTCGGGGCCAGCCGGGCCCGACGGTGGATCCGGCGATGCTCTCGGAGCTCGCGCGTCTTGCCCGCGAGCGGTTCCAGGTGCGGTTCGACTACTCGGACCGCAAGCAGGCCGCGTCAGCGCGCCGCGCCGAGCCCTACCGGCTGGTGAACGCGGGGCAGCGGTGGTATTTGGTCGCGTGGGATCTCGATCGAGCGGATTGGCGGACGTTCCGTGTCGACCGGATGCGCCCGGGGATCTCGGCAGGCGCCCGCTTCACCCCTCGCCCCCTCACCAACGCCGAGGCCGAGGCGCTGGTCGCCCGCGGCGTCCCACCCGAGGCGCGCAAGTTCCAGGCGCGGGTCATCGTCCACGCGCCGGCGGCGCAACTGGTCGAGCGGCTCGGGCCCTGGATCGGAACGGTCGAGTCCATCAACGACAACACGTGCGTCATCCACACCGGGGCAGACACAGCGGAGCTCCTCGCGTCGTGGCTCGGGATGCTCGGCGCACCCTTCCGGGTCACGGAGCCGCCCGAACTCGTGGCGTCTCTTCAGGCGCTAGCGGCGCGGTATGCCGCCGCGGTGTCCCGCTAGCGGAGGCGGGCTCGCTAGGCCGTGCGAAGGAACTCGGCGTAGCGGCGCGCCAGGCGCTCGCGATCGGGGAGTTGGTTCGCCTGTCGAGGCAGCGCGATCAACCGATCGTGGATCTCCTGGAGGCCAACGACAAGCATTGGGCCATCGTGCTCCGCAAGGATCGACGGCCGCACTTCGACACGGTAGTCAGGCCTGATCGCGAAGAAGTAGCTATCGAATGCCGCGTGGTGGAGCTTGCAAAGCGCGACCCCGTTGGTCACGACCGGATCAGCGTCCGCCTCCCTGTCCGGCGTGATGTGTGCGGCATCGAGCAACTGGTGGTGCCGGAGTCGGCACAACGCGCACTGGTCCTGGTACGCACGAACGACTCGTTCGCGAAATGCGGCCTGATGAACCCGCTGCCGCACGACCCTCGTGACATACGCGCGACGGACCGCGCCGGCCGCGTCGTCGTATCGGTCCCCGCCGACCACGGAGTGGGTGACGGCCATGTCCTCAACCTGCACGGTGAACGCGAGTGACGTCGAGTCGTCGCCCACGACGAACACCGGGTACATCGCGACGTATCGTCCCGGCAGGACCCGGAGGAAGTACACAAGGGGCACACGTTCCCGCATTGCGCGACGGAGTCCGACGTTGTCGTGGTGGTTTGGGTCCGTTCCCCGGTAGGCGTAACGCAGGGTTCCACGGTCCTCATCCCACTCGTCCGGGTAGTTGCCCTCGATCGTGGCGATCGACAGGGGCAACTCGCAGGCAGCCGGCTTGAAGATCCCCTGGGGCCCAACGAGTGGTACCCGAACGCCATCCAGCGCGAAGCTGGTCAGCAGGTCACGCGGAATTGCCTCACCGTGCTCCTCGCGTTGTCGAGCCAGCCAGTCGAACACGGCAAGCCGGATCCGGAGATCGGCGTCGCTCACCACGCCCCCAGGATAGCGACGTGCCGTTACCCGAACAGCACCCGCTGGCCGTACCCCGGCGCTCCCTCGAGCTCCAGCATCCGGCGCTTCGTCGCCAGGCCGCCCGGTGCAGAGAAGCCGTGGAGCGCGCCGTTCGCCGCGAGCACCCGGTGGCACGGGACGATGATCGGGAACGGGTTCTTCGCGAGCGCCGCGCCGACGTCGCGGGCGCCCTCGTAGTCGGTCCGGTCCATCGAGCGGGCGACCTCGCCGTAGGTCCGCGTCGAGCCGGCCGGGATGTCTCGGGTCGCCGCGTAGACCGCCTGGCGCAGCTCGTCGATGCCGGTGAGGTCCAGGGGGATGTCGCGCAGGTCGGCCGGCTCGCCGGCCATCGCCGCGGTCATGCCGTCGATCGCCCCGCGGACGAACGGCGGAACGTCCGCCAAGGGGACCGCGGGCCCGTCGAGCGACCGCGAGCCCGGGAGGAGCACGCCGGTGATCCCCGCGTCGCTCCAGCGGACGCCGCAGCGCCCGAGCTCGGTCTCGAACGTGGCCATGGAGATCGTCATCATGTTCATCGTCGCCCAGAACCCGGTCAGGACCTGGCGCGTTGCATCGCCTCGGCGCGGCGCAGTCCGAGGAGGTGGCCCTTCGCCCGGTAGGCCTCCGCCGCTCCGCGCGCGGCCTCGAGGGCCTCGTCCCGCCGACCCGCGGAGTTCAGCGCGACGGCCAGGTGGAGCTGCGACCACCCCTGAAGCTCCAGCCAGTCTGTCGGTCTCGCGAGCTCGACGGCGGCCGACGCCAGCGCGAGCCCTTCCGCGACGTCGCCCAGCGCCACGCGAGACCTGCCGGCCATCGCCATCGCACGGATGCGGGTCATCAGGTCGTGCGGTGACATCATTCCTTCGCTAGCTCGCTTGCAGTCATGCGCACCCTGAGGGTCGTTTGCGCCGAGGCGGGTCTCGGCGAGCTGCGGGCGCGCGACCGACCGCATCCACGTGTCACCTTGCGCCTCCAGGTACGCGAT
>JAICUI010000051.1 GCA_025935925.1 Chloroflexota bacterium | reverse complement strand
GCCGATCGGCCTCGTGCCGACGATGGGCTGGCTGCACCCGGGCCATGTCTCGCTCGTCGAGCGCGCCCGGGCCGACTCGGCGACGGTCGTCGTGTCGATCTTCGTCAACCCCAAGCAGTTCGGCCAGCGGGAGGACTTCGCAAAGTACCCGCGGAACGAGCGCCGCGACCTCGAGACGTGCGAGCGCGCCGGCGTCGACATCGTGTTCGCCCCGACCGTCGACGAGGTCTACCCGCCGGGCTTCGACACCACCGTGTCCGTGGGCGCCATCGCGGGACCGCTCGAGGGCGCGGCGCGACCCGGCCACTTCGACGGCGTGGCGACGGTGGTGGCGATCCTGTTCGCGCTCGTCGGCGCCGAACGCGCGTACTTCGGCGCGAAGGACTACCAGCAGGTCCAGGTGATCCGCCGGATGGCGCTCGACCTCGCGCTGCCGACGGAAGTGGTGACGATGCCGACGGTGCGCGAGGCGGGCGGGCTGGCGCTCTCGTCGCGCAACGCGAGGCTGTCGGCCGCCGGGCGGGCGACCGCGCCGGTGCTCCACCGGGCGCTCGTCGCCGGCGCGTCGCTCGTCGACGCGGGCGAGCGCGAGGCCTCGGTCGTGCGCCAGGCGATGTTCCGGGAGCTCGCGACCGAGCCCGGGGTCACGGCGGAATACGTGTCGGTCGCCGATCCCGAGACCCTCGCGGAGCTCGACCGGGTCGCCGATCGGCGGGCCCTGCTGTCGCTCGCCGCCTTCATCGACGGCGTCCGGCTGATCGACAACGTGCGCGCCGGCGACTGACGCACGTTCGTGGCCGGGCGGCGCGGCAGCCGCGCGGCGACGGGCGAACCTTGGCCGGTCAGGCGGGATCCGGCCGCGCCGGGCTGGGCTCGTGGGTATCGCGGCGCGCGACCGCCGCCGCGGAGACACCCGCCGCCGCCGTGGCATGCGGACGGGCGATCGACCACCAGGCGAGCAGCGCGCCGACCAGGGCGATCGCGGCGCTCACCGGGTAGACGCCGCCGAGCCCCGCGACCTGCGCGACCTGGCCCGCGATGATCGCGCCCAGGATCTGGCCGATCGCGTACGTGGTGCTCGTGAACAGCGCCTGCGCGGTCGCGCGGAGCGTGGCCGGCACGCGCGTCGCGATGTAGCTCGTCGTCCCGACGAGCATCAGCGTGAACGAGAAGCCGGACAGCGCCGTGACCGCGATGAACGTCGCCGGCGTGGACGCGAGCCACCACAGGAGCGAGCGCAGCACGACGAACGCGATCCCGCCGACGATCAGCCACTCGACCCGGAACCGGTTCGCGATCCGCGGGAACAGGATCATCAGCGGGATCTCGACGGCCGCGTTCACGGCCCAGCTGATACCCACCAGGCTCGTGTCGCCGCCGAGGTCGATGACGCGGAGCGACAGGAGCGTGATCGCGATCGAGCTCGCGACCCAGCCCAGCGTCGACCCGACGAAGAACAGCCCGAGCCCGGGGAGCCGGAGGAGGCCGATGCCGGCGAGCGGCCCGATCCCCGCGACCTTGAGCCCGCGCTCGGCGCGACCGAGCAGCAGCGCCGCCGACAGGCCGCCGACCGCGAGCGCCGCCGCGTACACGAGGAACGCCGAGGCGAGCCCGAACGTCGGGACGACCGCGCCGATCGCCACGGTCGTGATCATGAACGAGATCGAGCCGAAGACCCTCGCCCGGCCGTAGCGCGAGCGGTCCGGCCAGAGCCGCTGGATCGTGCGAGCGTCGACGAGCGGCGTCAGCCCCGACGTCCCGACGGCGAGCAGCCCGACGACGAGCACGAGCCAGGGCATGGTCGGCCCGGTCGCGAGGATGAGGCCGAACGTCGCCGCCCACAGCGACCCGGCGAGGTATGGCGGGCGGACGTCACCCAGGCGGTCGGCGACGATGCCCCACAGCGGTGCGGCCACGATCGCGACCGCCGACGGGATCGACGCGAGCAGGCCGATCGTCGCGAGGCTGACCCCGAGCGACTGGAAGTACAGCGTGGCGTACGCGACCCACACGGCGACGGCCGTGAACTGGAACGCGTACACGATGCCCGAGGGCACGACGGACGCGGGACGGGACGGCGCGGGCTGCGGCTGCGCGGACGTCATCGCCAGAGAGTGTGCCGAAGGTCTAGTCGATCGCGGGTGCGACGGGGATGTCGGCGCTCGAGAGCGACGTCCGGGCGCGGTCGGCGGCGGCGTGGTCGCCGGGCGCGACGGCATCGAGCGCAAGGAGCGCCGCGCCGAGCACCGGCGGCGCGTGCAGGACCGACAGCTCGGCCGCCGGGGCGACCGTGCGGACGCGCGCCGCGACGAGCTCCGTGAGCCACGGATCCGCGCCGCGCGCCACCCCGCCGGCGAGGATCACGGGCACCGAGAGGTCCGCCATCCCGCCGCGCCGGATCGCGGCAGTCGCCCACGCCGCGACCTCGTCGGCGAGGGTCTCGAGGATGCGCGTCGCAACGGCGTCGCCGTCCCGAGCCGCCGCCACCAGGTCCGGCGCGAGCTCGGCGATCCGCCGTTGCGGGATGCGACCGTCGTACATGGCCATCGTGACGTCGATCGCCCGCTCCTCGCCGAACCGCGCCGCGACCAGCGCCTCGAGGGCCGTCTCGGGACCACGACCCTCGTGCGCCCGGATCGCCGCACCGAGCGCCTGCTGCCCGAGCCACGTTCCGCCGCCGACGTCCCCGCTGATCGTGCCGAGCGCCGCGAACCGGACGCGATCGCCCGCCGGCGACACGCCGACCGCGTTGATGCCAGCGCCGAGGATCACGGCGACGCCCCACCCGTCCCGGGAGCCGGCGCGGAGCGCCGCCTCGGTGTCGTTGTGGAGCGCGACCTCGTGCGCGAGCGCCCCGCCGCCGTGCGCTGCCGCGAGCACCCGCTCGTCCGCGGCGGAATCCATCCCGGCGAGGCACAGGACGGCGAGGTCGGCCTGGTGCGCCTCGACGCCGGCCGCATCCGAGGCGGCCGCATCCGAGGCGGCCGCCGCGAGCGCGCGGAGCCGAGCGGCGCCCGTTTCCGCGCCCACGGCCTGGTGCGAGACGGTCGGGCCGCGCAGCGCCGCGAGCACGGAACCGTCCGCCCTCAGCAGCGCGACGTCCGTCTTCGAGTTCCCGCCGTCGACGGCGAGCAGCAGCCTCGTCACGCCGCCGTCGAGGCGAAGGCCGGCAGCTCGTCGAGGCGCACGAACGTCGCGCCGGCGTCCCGCAACCGCCGGACGATGCCGGGCACCGCGATCGCCGTCGGCGGCGGCCATCCGTGCATCAGGACGATCGCGCCGTCGCCCGCCTCGAGCGTCATCCGGACGACGCGCCGCTCCAGGCCCCGTGCCGAATACCCCGCCCAGTCCTTCGAGTCGACGTCCCAGTGCACGTCCCGGTAGCCGGCGGCGGCGAGGCCGTCGAGCACGCGGCGCGACGTCCACCCCGCCCCGAACGGACACCGGAACCACGGCCGTGGATCGACGCCGGTCGCCTCGACGATCGCGCGCTCCGCCTTGCGCACGTCGGTCCGGAGCCCGGCCTTGGACAGCAGCGTCATCCGCGCGTGGTGGTGCGAGTGGTTCCCGAGGAGGTGGCCGTCGTCGGCGATCCGCCGCGTGACCGCCGGCTGACTCTCGACCCACCGCCCCTGGAGGAAGAACGCGGCGGGCACCGACGCCGCGCCGAGTCCGTCGAGGATCCGCTCGGTGACGCCGGCCTCGTGGGCGCGATCGGGGTGCTCCGCGTCGAAGGTGAGCGCCACCTGGAAGCGCGACGACGCCTCGGTCACTTGTCGACCCCCGTGATCACCACGCCGCGCGTGAACACCCGCTGGAAGACGAGGAACAGGACGACCGGGATCAGCATCGTCATGAGCGTCCCCGCCTGGACGTACGCCGGGTTCCGGTAATGGATGCCGTTGAACCGCTGCAGCCCGACGGCGAGCGGCTGCAGCTCGGGCCTGGTGGACAGGTAGATCAGCGGGTTGAAGAAGTCGTTCCACGCATAGACGAGGTGGAAGATCGCCACCGCGATGATCGCCGGCCACGCCTGCGGCAGGATCACCGAGACCAGCGTCCGGAACGGGCCGGCGCCGTCGATCGCCGCCGCCTCGTCCATCTCGCGCGGGATCGTGAGGAAGTACTGGCGGATCAGGAACACGTCGAACGCGTTGGCGAAGAACGTCGGCACCAGCAGCGGGAGCCACGTGCCCACCCAGCCGAGCTTCGCGAACATCGTGTAGGTCGGGATGATGGTGACCGCGCCGGGCAGGAAGATCGTGGCGATCAGGATCGTGAACAGCAGCGAGCGGCCCGGGAACCGGAAGCGCGCGAAGCCGTACGCCACGAGGGTGCACGACACGAGCGTCCCGACCATCGAGATCAGCGCGAGGGCGACCGTGTTGAACAGCAGCCGCGGGAAGTCGATCAGGTTCCAGACGTCGACGTAGTTCTGCCAGGCGGGCGCCAGCTGCCACGCGCGATCGAGCGTCCGCCAGGCGCCCTGCCACACGATCGGGGCGAGCGCGGGGTCCGCCGGGTCGACGAACGTGCTCTGCGTCCGGCCCGGCTTGACGAGCGCCAGCTGCCGGCTTGACCCGTCCGGCATCGGCACGACGTAGATGTCGACCGACTTGCCCTGGTACTCGAGCTGCCGCGGCAGCGAGGGCAGCAGCGGCGCGTTCGTCTCGGACAGCTGGTCGGGCGTCTTGAGCGAGACGAGCGCCGACCGGACCATCGGCGACAGGAAGGCCGCGAGCACCGCGACGATCGCGAACGTCAGCGCGAACGACTTCACCGCGTCCCGCGGCCGGCGCGGCCGAAGCGAGCGGCGGCTCCGCGTGACTCCCGCCAGCTCGCCGCCGGCTGCGACCGCCTCGAGCCGCCCGACGCCGCTGGCCACCTAGCGCTCCCCCGCGTAGTAGACCCAGCGACGGGAGCTGCGGAACACGAGCAGCGAGACGACGAGCGTCACCAGGAACAGGAGCCACGCGAGCGTCGCGCCGTAGGCCATGTTCTGGTACGTGAAGAAGTTCTTGTACAGGTAGAGGTTGAAGAAGAACGTCGACCCGCTCGGCTCGCCGGTCCCGTTGTTGATGACGAGCGGGACGAGGAAGTACTGGAGCACGTCGACGATCGCGAGCACGAGCGTGTAGAAGATGACCGGCGACATCATCGGCAGCGTGATGTGGCGCAGCGCGCCCCAGAAGCCGGCCCCGTCGATCTTCGCAGCGTCGTACAGCTCGGTCGGGATGCCGCGCAGCCCGGCGAGGTTGACGATGATCCCGGCGCCGATCCCCCACACGCCGATCATCACGAGCGCCGGGTAGATCACCGCGCTGTCGTTGAGCCAGTTCGGCGGGTTCTCCACGCCCAGCCAGCGCAGCGCCATGTTCACCCAGCCCGTCTCGAGGTTGAGCATCCCCTGCCAGATCAGCACGCCCGACACGAACGGGATGACGTACGGCAGGAAGAACAGCACGCGGAACAGTCCCTGGCCCTTGAGGTACTTGGAGTTCAGCGCGAGCGCCAGGATGAACGGCAGCGCGATGATCACCGGCAGCTGCAGCAGCGCGAACCGGAACGTGACGCCCAGCGCGGCCCAGGCCTGGCCGTCGCCCAGCAGCGTCTGCCAGTTCTTCAGCCCGACGAACGCGAGCGGCGTTTCCTGGGCGAGGTTGATGTTGGTGAACGTGAACAGGAGCGACGCGATCATCGGGCCGAGCACGAACACGAGGAAGCCGATGATCCAGGGCGAGATGAACAGGTAGCCCCAGAACGCCTCGCGGCGCGCGAGCGGGCTGAGCCGCCGGCGTCGCGGGCGATCGGCGGCCTGGCGGGCGCGAGCGGGGCGGCTGATCGCCGTCATCGGCGCGGCCTGGGCGCGTTCATCCGGACCTCATTGTCGACGGCCCCGTCCGCCGGTGCGACGGACGGGGCCATGGCTGCGAGGAGACGTGCCGGCGGGACCGCCGGGCGTCCTACTGCTTGTCCCAGATGGCCTGGATCTCGGAGCGAAGCGACTCGAACTCCGCGTTCATGTCCAGGCCCTGCTCGGTCTGCCACTTGGTCGTGTACTTGCCGCCCGAGCCGACGAGGCCGAGCGTCTCGTTGTACGCCGGCATGTACGACTCGAAGTTGGGCTGGTCGGCGTACTGGATGCCCTGGACCGCGACGTTCCAGTCGGGCTTCTGGGTGAACGTCTGGTCCTGGCTGTCGAAGAACGCCTGCTGCTGCGCGGTGCGCGCCGGCATGCCACCGTACGCGCCGAGCAGGTCGGGCGCCGCATCGCCGAGGAGATACGTCAGCACCTCGAACGCCTCGTTGGGGTGCTTGGTGTCCTTGAGGATGCGGAACGTGTCGGCGTTGAACGCGGCCGTGACCTTGCCCTTGTAGCTCGGCACGATGCCCATGTCCCAGTCTTCCTTGAGGTCGCCGAGCCCGTACGTCGACCACAGGAAGTTCTCGCTCATGGCGACCTTGCCGGTGAAGAACGGGTAGTCCTGCGGGTTGATGTCGGGGCTCGAGTACACGGGCCCCGTCATGCTGATGTGGTCCTTCCACATCGAGTCGTACCAGTAGCTCCAGGCGGCCTTCCACGGGTCGGGAATCTGGGCCGTCTTGCCGTCGGCGCCCACGAGCGAGCCGCCGCCGAAGTAGGCGCCCATGCCGCGCAGATCGTCGCGCTGCGGCTCGAAGCCCCACTGGACGATGTTGCTCGCATCGAACCCGTCCTGGCTCGCGTCCTTGCCGTTCTTGTCGACCGTCAGGATCTTCGCAATCTGCTTGACGGTGTCGTAGGTCCAGTCGACCTTCGAGCCGTCGGGCATCGTGTACTTGTCGCCGTACGCGTGCGGGGGCGGGTTCAGCCCGGCCTCGTCGAACAGCGCCTTGTCGTAGAACAGGACCGACGGGTAGATCGCGAACGGGATGCCGACCTGGCCCTCATCGAGCTTGTACGTCTGGACCGCGTCGGGCGGGAAGCCCGACAGGTCGTAGCTGTTCTGCTGGATGAGCGGCGCGAGGTCCAGCCACTGGCCGTGGAAGGCGTTCGCGCCGCCGATGCCCACCGGTCCGACGATGTCGGGGCCGTTGCCCGACGCGATCTCCGTCGCGAGCGCGTCGTTGGCGCCGGCGTACGGGACGGCCTCGAACGTCACGTGGATCTTGTCGTGCGACTGGTTGAACTTCTCCACGACCCGCTTCTCGACGTCGACCTGCTCCGGCGCGTCGCCGCCGCCGAGGCAGCAATACCAGCGGATCTCGGTCTGGCCGGGGGCGGCCGTCGACCCACCGATCGGGATGGGCGTGTTGGCCGGCGGCGAGGCCTCGCCCGAGGCGCCGGCGTCCGGAGAGGCCGCCGTGGACGCGGCCTCCGATGCCGGCTCCGATGCCGGCGTGGACGCCTGGGCCGTGTCACCGCTCGCCGGCTGCGTCGTGGGCGTGCTGCCCCCGCACGCAGCCGCCAGCAGCGCCAGCACGGCGATGGCGGCGGTGGTCCTGGTCGCTCGCATGGTCTCCTCCTCGCGAACCCGGTTGGGTGCCGCCGGCCCGCCGGCGGCGGTGGTCAGGGGGTATGGCGGCCGGCGGCCGCGGTGTCGGGTTGGCCGGAGCGGGTCACCACCCGCTCCATGTGGTAGCGCGTCCGGTCGCCGCGCACGTACGTGATCGCGAGCTCGATGGGGCGACCGGCGTCGTCGAACGCAACGCCCTCGATGAGCAGCGCGGGTCGGCCCGGCTCGACGCCCAGCAGCACGGCCTCGCGGCTCTCGATCGCGACGGGCTCGATGGCCTCCCTGGCCAGGACGACGCTCGTCCCGTACCGGTCGTGAAGCAGCTCGTACAGCGACCCGTGCTCGAGGTCCCCCGCGAGCAGCCCGGGAAAGCGCGCCTCGGGCAGGTAGACCTGCTCCAGCAGGAGGGGATCGCCGTCGGCCATCCGCAGCCGCTCGAGGTGGACGACCTGCGCGCCGTGCGCGATCCCGAGCGCGTCCGCGACGGCGGGCTCGGCCGGCACCGTCTGGGCGGTCACGATGCGGGTCGCGGGGTCGTGCCCAAGGCGCCGGATCTCCTCGGTGAAGCTGGTTGGCGCGTCGAGGTCCAGCTGGATCGGGGGCCGGGTGACGAACGTGCCGCGACCGCGCGTCCGCTCCAGACGATGCTCGCGGGCGAGATCCGTGAGGGCGCGCCGCACGGTGATCAGCGACACGCCGTACCGTTCCGCGAGCTCGCGCTCCGGCGGGAGCTGGTCGCCGGGCGTCCACTCGGCCGCGTCCAGCGCGCCACGCAGGTCGAGGTAGACCTGGTGGTGCAACGGGACCGGACCTTCGATGAGCCGGAAGCGAGCCACGGCGCGGATGGCGACCTCTTGCCGTCGTGGGACTTGCTGCTAAGGTTATAAGCAATCTGTCAAGGGTCGGCGCGGCGCTCGCGGCGTGGCTCCGGTCCGAGTGGGAGGGCGGATGGGCCTGAAGGTCGCGGTCGTCGGCGCGGGCAGCACGTATACCCCGGAGCTCGTGGAGGGCTTCGCCCGGCGGACGACGGTCCTGCCCATCGACGAGATCGCCCTGCTGGACCCGGACGCTGAGCGGCTGGAGATCGTCGGCGGGCTCGCGGGGCGGATCCTTGCGAAGGCGGGCTGGCCCGGAAGGCTGACGTTGACATCGGACCAGTCGGCGGCGCTCGACGGGGCGTCGTACACGCTGATCCAGCTGCGCGTCGGCGGTCAGGCAACCCGGCTCGGCGACGAGACGCTCCCCCACCGCTTCGGCGTCCTCGGGCAGGAGACCACGGGTCCCGGCGGGTTCGCCAAGGCGCTGCGGACCGTGCCGGTCGTCCTCGACATCGCCGAGGAGTCGACGCGCCGCGCCGCCTCGTCCGACGCGTGGATCCTCGACTTCACGAACCCGGTCGGGATCGTCACGCAGGGGCTGCTGGACCATGGGTACCGGGCGCTCGGGCTGTGCAACGTGGCGATCGGGTTCCAGCGCTCGTTCGCGCGGCAGTTCGGGGTCGATCCGGGCACCGTCCGGCTCGACCACGTCGGGCTCAATCACCTGTCCTGGATCCGGGCGGTCTGGGTCGACGGGGTCGACCGGCTACCGGAGCTGCTCGCGGCCGGAGACCGCTCGGTGACCGCGGGCGACCACTTCGACCTCGGGCTCGTGCGTGCCCTGCGCGCGATTCCCTCGTACTACCTGCGCTACTACTACGAGCCGGCCGTCGTGCTCGCGGAGCAGCAGGCGAGCGGCACCCGTGCGCACGACGTGATGGCCATCGAGGAGGAGCTGCTCGAGCTGTACAAGGACCCGGCGCTCGACCACAAGCCGGAGCTGCTCGAGCGGCGCGGCGGCGCCTACTACAGCGAGGCGGCGGCGGCGCTGATCGAGTCGCTGCACACGGGCGACGGCGCGATCCACGTGGTCGATGCGCGGAACGACGGCGCGATCCCGAACCTGCCGGACGACGCGGTGGTCGAGACGGCCGCGTCGATCACGCGCTCGGGCGCATCGCTCCTGCCGACGGCGCCGCTGGCACCCGAGATGCTCGGGCTCGTGGAGCACGCCAAGGCGTACGAGCGACTGGCGATCGAGGCGGCGGTCACCGGGTCCGACGAGGTCGCGTTCCGGGCGCTGCTCGCCAACCCGATCGTGCCGTCCTCGGCCACCGCGCGCGCGCTTCGCGACGCGATCATCGAGGCCAACCTGCGGTTCCTGCCCAGGTTCGCGGCGGGCGGACACGCGGCGGGGTAGCTTCGCCCACGCGAGCCGCGACCGACAGTCGCTGAAACGCCACGCAACGTCCGTTGGAGCGGCCGTCGCCCGAGGAACCGCGACTCACCGTCGCTGGAACCACCCTCGATCCGCGATCCCGGTCCTCGCCGGTCCGCTCGTGCCGGGTTTCAGCGACGCACGGTCGCGCTCCCCATCCGCGACGCGGTCGAGGCGGGCATGCGGGGCGGCTCGGCCGAGACATCGCGGCTGGGCTGGAGCCCTGGCGCCGCATCGCGCGCGGCCCAGGCCGACCGCGTCCGGCTCGCGTCAGTCGTCACTGCGACGGAAGACGGCGACGTAGTCGATCAGCGCCGCGGAGAGGATGGCGAGCCCGGCGAACACGAGATGCGCAACCTGGCTGACCAACTGTCCTAGGCCGGTCGGGTCTTCGCATGTCTGGTCGGGCGGATCGCCCGTGTAGCCCATGACGCAGCCATCCGGCGTCATGAGGAACGCGATCACGAAGAACGAGACCGCGACGATCAGGAGCAGGTTGCGGACGCTCATCGGCCCCTCGATACGACTCCGTTTCCGGCGCGGCGCGTCAGTCGAAGCGCGCCTCCGAGGCGACCTCCAGGAAGCGGTCCATCCGGAGGTGCTCCCAGACGAGCGCCTTGATCAGCTCGATCTTGCCCGTGTCGCGCGGGTGCGTCTTCACCAGCAGGTCATGGACCTCGGACGCGACCGTGTACGTGTCCTTGTCGACGATCGCCGCGAACATGCCGGCCGCCTGGATCGCGTGGAGGACCTCCGTCCGTGGCTCGTAGCCACCCGTCAGCACGAGCCCGAGCGCGCGGCCCTCGAGCGCCCGGTCGATCACGGCCCCGGGCGTCGATTCCACGAGCGGCTCCAGGTGGCGCAGCACGTGACCCCCGTCCTCGCCGTCACCGGCGTGCGCCGCGGCCACGGTGAGGATCGCGTCCTCGCGGTCGCCCGGGACGATGACCAGCGTCCCCCGCCCCACCCGCTCGAGCATGTGCCGCGGCTCCATCGCCCCGATCGCCACGCCGTCGATGACGCGGTCCAGGTCGGGCCCGGCGCAGATCACCCGGCCGCCGACGCCCTCGAGGATCATCTCGAGCGTCGGGTTCGAGAGGATCGGCCGGTAGGGCAGCACGCCCAGCAACGGGATCCCGTGCAGGGCGAGCCCGCGCTCGAGCGTCTGCTCGATCCCCGGCTGCTCGTCGACGCGGACCTTGTTGACGATCGCGCCAGCGACCGGCACGCCGTGCGCCTCGAAGTGCGACGCGTTGAGGACGATCTCGTCGATCGGCCGGCCGACGCCGCCCTCGGACACGATGACCGCCGGCGCCCGCAGCATCGACGCGACCCGCGCGTTCGACAGCCCGATGACGGCGCCGACACCCGCGTGCCCGGTCCCCTCGACGAGCAGGATGTCGTGCGCGGCGAAGGTCGCCTGCGCCTCGCGGATGCGTGCCGCTAGGTCCTCGACGACGTCGCCCGCGATGTACGACTTCGTGAATCCGCGCGGGATGTGCACGGGGCTCATCACCGAGTACGGCTCGGGCAGCCCGAACACGGCCTTCATCAGGACCGAGTCCTCGTCGGCCGGCTGGCCCTCGTGGATGACCGTGCGCTGGCCGACGGGCTTCATGAACCCGGTGTGGAAGCCGCGCCGCCGGAAGCCGTCGATCAGCCCGAGGGAGGCCGTGGTCTTGCCGCGGTTCTGGCCCGTGGCAGCGAGGAACAGCTGCCGCACCTGCCGTCAGCCCTCGGGGCGCCGCGGCGACGGGCCTGCGGGCGACGGGCGCCAGGATCGCCGCATCGACGCCGGAGCTAGGGGCGGGCCGTCTTGCGCTCGATGAGGGCGACCGCCTCGCGGAGGCGCGTCAGGCCCTCGTCGTCGACGCTGTCCGGCTCGAGATACGGGCCCAGGCGCTCCATGATGTCCGTGACGAGGCCGAGGAACACCGCCGCGTCCGCGACGAAGAACTGCGGCTCGTTGTTGTAGCGGACCATCGTCAGGCGGCCCTGGAGCACGCGTCGCTCCTCGACGTGGGCGACCTGCGTGCTGAAGTTGTGGCCCTGGATGCCGTCGGGGTTGTTGAGGAAGTTCAGGGCGTTGTCGATGGCGAGGCCGAAGCGTGCCCGCCAGGCGACCAGCCGCTCGTACACCTCGGCCGGGATGCGGACCTCGGCGACCTCCTCGAACACCTCGGGCGCGACCGTCAGCAGGCCGACGAGCGTCGTCCCCGCGCGAGCGCCGAGCATCACCTGGAGGCTGCGCTCGAGCGTGAACACCTCGGAGTCGAACCGGGGGCTCGTGATGACGTCGGTCAGCAGGTCCTCGACGTTGTCGAGGCTGCCCGGGTCGTTGAGGGCGTTGGCGAGGTGGAGGATCTCCTCCTTGAAGAGGAACTTCTCCTCATGGTCGAGCATGCCCGGATCGTAGCAGGGGCCCCGGCGCGTTCCGCTACGCTCGGAGCGTGAGCACGCCGCCGGTCCGGTTCGCGCGCAGCGGCGACGTCGACATCGCCTGCCAGGTGGTGGGCGACGGACCCGTGGACCTGGTCTGGGCGAGCTCGCCCGCTTCCGCGGGCGGGAGATCGACACCGCGGGCGACGGCTTCTTTGCGCAGTTCGACGGGCCAGCCCGCGCGATCCGGTGCGCCCGGTCGATCGTCGAGGCGGTCGGCGCGCTCGGGCTGCAGGTCCGCGCCGGCCTCCACACCGGCGAGCTCGAGATCGTCGCGGGCCGTCCCCGCGGACTCGCGGTGCACATCGGCGCCCGGGTCGGTGCGCTGGCCGGGCCCGGCGAGGTGCTCGTCTCGCAGACGGTGCGCGACCTCGTCGCCGGGTCCGGGATCGAGCTGGTCGACCGGGGCGCGTACGCGCTGAAGGGCGTGCCCGGCGAGTGGCGCGTCTTCGCAGTCGCATAGGAGCGCCGACGAAGCGGCGCGCGGGTCGCGGAGGCAGACCCGGCGGCCGGCGTGACCGGTGAAGGGACGACTTACGGGTACAGGCCCCGCATCGCGGTGGCGTCGGCGACGCGCTGGACGGCGTTCAGGTACGCACCCATGCGCATGTTCACGTTGTTCCGCGTCGCCTGGGTCAGCACCTCGCCGAACGCGCGAACCATGATCGACTTGAGCTTCTCGTTGACCTCGATCTCGGTCCAGTGGTCGCGGTTGAGGTCCTGGACCCACTCGAAGTACGACACCGTCACGCCGCCCGCGTTGCACAGGATGTCCGGGATCAGGAACACCCCGTTCGCGAACAGGATCTCGTCGGCCTCGGGCGTCGTCGGCCCGTTCGCGGCCTCGGCGACGATCCTCGCCTTGACCCGGCCGGCGTTCTCGCGCGTGATCTGGTTCTCGAGCGCCGCGGGGATCAGCACCTCGCAGTCGGTCTCGAGGACCTCGGCGTTGGTGACCTCCTCGGCCCCCGGGAAGCCCCGGACCGTGCCGTGCTCCGCCTTCCACGCGATGACCCGGTCGATGTTGAGCCCGTCCATGTTGCGGATCCCGCCGACGGAGTCGGATACCGCGACGACCGTCGCGCCCTCGTGCGCCATCAGGTGCGCCGCGATCGAGCCCGCGTTGCCGAAGCCCTGGACGGCGACGCGGGCGTTGTGCAGGTCGAGGCCCAGGTGGGTCGCGGCCTCGACCACCGTGTAGACGCAGCCGCGTGCCGTCGCCTCGTTCCGACCCTCGGACCCGCCGAGGCTGATCGGCTTGCCGGTCACGACGCCCGGAACCGTGTACCCGACGTGCATCGAGTACGTGTCCATGAACCAGGACATCACCTGGGCGTTCGTGTTGACGTCGGGCGCCGGGATGTCCTTCTCTGGCCCGACGAGGACCTCGATCTCCGTGAAGAAGCGCCGGGACAGCCCCTCGAGCTCCTTCTTCGACAGCTTCTTCGGGTCGACGATGACGCCGCCCTTGCCGCCGCCGTACGGGATGCCGACGACCGCGCACTTCCAGGTCATCCACATCGCGAGGGCCTTGACCTCGTCGAGCGAGACGTCCTGGTGGTAGCGGATGCCGCCCTTGGCCGGCCCGCGGCCCAGGTTGTGCTGGACGCGGTAGCCGGTGAACACCTGCACGGTGCCGTCGTCCATCTTCACCGGGAAGTGGACGGTGAGCTCGCGGCGGGGCTCGCGAAGGACGCGGCGGAGCCCGGGATCCAGGTTCAGCCGGTCGGCGGCAAGGTCGAACTGCCGCTGCGCGACGTCCCAGGCGTTCAGCTGGGCCGCGGCGTGTTCCGTGGTCATGGACGGAGAGACCTCTCGATGCGGGCGGTTCACGCCGCCCTCGCGCGACGAGTCGTCGTCCGGACGACCCCACGGGGACGCTCGCGGCTCCAGGTCTCGAAGGTCCCGGGGGCCGGCGGGCGTCGCCTGCTTCCGGAAGCCGAGTATAGCCGTCGACCGGTACCGGCCCATGACCCGGCCGTCACCAAGCCGCAACCCAGACGTCAGGCCGGCGTGACGAATACCTCGCGGAATCGTTGCAGCGCGACGTGCGGATCGCCCGCCGGGTAGGCCTCGAGCCCGATCGGCCCCGCATAGCCCGCGTCCCGGAGCCCGGCGGCGACCCGGGGATAGTCGATCTCGCCCGTGCCGGGCTCGTGGCGGCCGGGCACGTCGGCCACCTGGACGAGACCGATGAGATCGGCCACGGACCGGATGGTCGCCACGAGGTTCCCCTCCTCCACCTGCGCGTGGTAGACGTCGAACAGGAGGCGCAGCGACGGCTGGCCGACGGCCCGCACGATCGCCGACGTGTCCGCGATCGTCGGCAGCAGGTAGCCCTGGTGGTCGACCTTGGTGTTGAGGTTCTCGAGGCAGTAGGTCACGCCGGCATCCGCCGCGAGCTCGGCGAGCCGGCCGTACGCGTCGCGCGCGGTGGCCCAGCGGGTGATCGGGTGCTCGGCGACGGCGTGTACCGGACGGCCGTCGCGCATCTCGCCGGTGGTGACGATGAGCGTCGAACACCCGAGCCGAGCGGCCACCTCGAGACTCCGCCGGCAGCCGTCGAGGAACGCCTCGACGCCATCGGGATGGAGCGCGGAGCCGGCCACCCAGCCCACGAAGCTCGTCCAGCGCACGCCGGTCAGCCGCGCCATCTCGTCGATCGGCCTGTCGGTCCAGCCCCAGAAGTCGACCCCGAAGCCGGCATCGGCGATCGCCTGCGCCCGGTCGAGGAACGGGCGGTCGAGGAAGACCGTGTCCGCGCACACCGACAGGCGCGACATCACGCCTTCCTGATGACGACCCCGCCGACGCAGCCCGGTCCGAGGTGCGGCCCCACCGAGGGGCCTACGGCCATGACCTGGATGGCGTCCGACGGCAGCCCCGACCGCTCCTGGAAGCGCGCCGTGAACTCCTCGACGTCCGCGTGCGTGGTGTGGAGGATCGCGGCCTGCTCGAGCGGCTCGGCGGTCAGGAGCTCCAGCACGCGTTCGCGCGCCTTCGCACGCGTGCGCACCCGGTCGGCATTCTCGACGATGCCGTTCTCGACGGTGATGATCGGCTTGATCGACAGCATCGTCCCCACCGCGGCTCGTGCGCCGCTGATGCGGCCGCCGCGCTTGAGGTACTCGAGCGTGTCGAGGCCGATGTACAGGTCCACGCGGCGCTTCATCTCCTCCAGCTCCCCGGCGATCGCGTCGGCCGAGGCGCCGTCGCGGGCCATCCGCGCGCCGACCTGGGCGAGCATCCCGTGTCCCATCGAGGCGGTCCGCGAGTCGACCGTGCGGACGTCGCGACCGGGCAGCTGCTGCGCTCCGACCTGGGCGGCCTTGAGCGTCCCCGACAGGTCACCCGACACCGTGACGCACACGACCGCGTCCGCCCCGGCGTCGAACGCCCGCTCGTAGGCCGCCTTGAAGTCGCCGGGCGCGGCCGCCGCGGTCGTCGGAAACGGCGCGTCCGGCGCGGTCATCCGGGCCCAGAACTCGTCCGTCGTGAGGTCCACGTTCGTCCGGAACGACTCGGGCCCGAAGCTGACCGAGAGCGGCACGACGGCGATCCCGTCGCGGGCCGCGACGTCGGGCGGGAGGTCGCTCGCGGAATCGGTGACGATCGCGACGCTGGGCACGGTCGTGGCCTCCTCCTCGCTGCGGCACTGGCTCGCCGCCTCCGGGGTCGTGCTCTGGTCGCGGATGATACGAAGCCGCGACCCGCGGCGGGCGCCCGACGCGCGCTAGGCTTGGCGGCCATGACCCGACCCCTGCTCGCCGTCATCTTCGGGACGTTCACCCTCCGGCTGTCGACCGGGCTCACCGGGGGTGCGCTCGTCTACTACCTGACCGACCTCGAGCAGTACGGCGGGCCGCACGCCGACGCGATCACGATCGCGATCTTCTCCGCCCTGTTCTACGCCAGCGAGCTCATCGGCTCGCCATTGTTCGGCGTGTTGTCCGACCGGCTGGGGCACCGTCGCGTGATGCTCATCGGGCCGGCCTTCGGCGCGGTGGCCGTGGCGATCACGGCGCTCACCACCAACCTGCTCGTCATCGGCGGGACGCGCGTGCTCGAGGGCGCGTCGACGGCGGCGTCCGTCCCGTCGATCCTCGGGTTCATCGCCTTCGCGACCGCCGGCGACGATGCTGCGCGCGGACGCGCAACCGCGCGCTTCGAGGCGGCGACGCTCGCGGGGCTGCTCGGCGGGTTCGTCCTGTCCGGACTGCTGTTCCCGCTCCTCGGCCCGGGCGTGTTCCTGCTCAACGCCGGCCTGTACGGCGTGTCGTTCCTGATCTACCGCTTCGGCGTGCCGAAGCACGCGGAGCCGCCGCCGCATCCGGACCAGGGCATGCGCGGCGTCGCCGCCCTCGCGCGCTACCGCGACATCCTGCTCGGGTCGCACGTGTGGCTGCTGGCGCCGACGTGGATCGCGATCAACGCGACGCTCGGCCTGTTCACGAGCGCGACGCTGTTCCAGCTGGTCAACCAGCCGGACCCGAAGTTCTCGGACCAGCTGCTGATGGGCGGCCTCAGCCCGGCGATGGTCAGCCTCGGCCTCGCGGTCGGCGGGCTGCTGTTCTTCGCCGGCATCTTCTACTGGGGCACGCGGTTCGCGTCGATGCGCCGGACGACGATCATCTTCTACGGGATCTGCGGCGGGGCGGCGCTGCTCGTCGCGGCGTTCGCGATCAACCACTCGGCCGCGCTGCCGCTCGTCGTGCCCGTCGCGCTCGCCGTCGTCGCCGTCGCGGGCCTGTTCGTGCTGGCCGGCGCCACGCCGGCCGCCATCGGGCTCCTCGCCGACGTCACCGAGGCGTATCCCGACGATCGCGGCGCGATCATGGGCCTGTACTCGGTGTTCCTGGGCCTGGGCCAGATCGTCGGCGCGATCCTCGGCGGCATCGCCGCCGAGACGTGGGGCCTCGACGGGATCTTCGGCGTCGCGCTCGTCCTGCTCGGGATCGCGCTGATCCCGCTGTCGCACCTCCGACGATACGAGCACGTCGTCGCGGGACGACCGGCCGCGACGCACGCGTGATCGCGCCGTTCGCGCGCGGCGCGCGGGGCGCGGTCGTCGCCCCGCACCACCTCGCGACGACCGCCGGGCTCGCCGTCCTCGCCGCCGGCGGCCACGCCGTGGACGCGGCCATCGCGACGAACGCGGTCCTGGCGGTGGTTTACCCCAACGGCTGCGGCCTCGGCGGCGACGCGTTCTGGCTCGTCTGGGACGAGGCGGCGGGCGAGCAGGTCGGGCTGAACGGCTCGGGCCGGGCCGCCGCCGCGGCCGACGCGGCGGGGCTGCGCGATCGGGGCCTGGAGCGGATCCCGCTGCGCGGACCGCTCGGCGTCACGATCCCGGGCGCCGTCCGATCGTGGGCCGACGCGCATCGCCGGTGGGGTCGCGTGTCGCGCGATGCCGTGCTGGCCGCCGCGATCGAGCACGCGAGCGCCGGGTTCGCGATGTGGGAGGGCCTCGCGGGCGCGATCGAGCGGACCTCGGCGAGCCTCGGCGCCGCGCCGTGGGCGACCGGCTTCGAGCGCGTCTGGCGCCCCGAGAGGCGGCCGCGGAAGCCGGGCGAGCTCGTCCCGCTGCCCGCCCTCGCCGAGACGCTGCGGACGCTGGCCGACGAGGGGTTCGACGCGTTCTACGACGGCGGCCTCGGCGAGCGCGTCGCGCTCGGGCTCGCGGCCGCGGGCGGCGACCACGACATCGCCGACATGCGCGCCCACCGGTCGGACTGGACGACGCCGATCTCGACCGCGTACCGCGGCGTGCGCTCCACGACCCACCCGCCGAACTCGAGCGGGATCGTGGCGCTTCAGTCGCTCAACGTGCTGGGCGAGCTGTCGCCGCCCGCCGGTGCGCAGTTCACCGAGCGCGGCTGGTCGGACGCGGCGTGGATCCACGCCTTGCTCGAGACGGCGAAGCTGACGCTCGCGGAGCGCGACGGGCACCTGGGCGACCCGTCGTTCCGCGACGTCCCCGTCGGCGAGCTCCTGTCCACGGTGCGCGCCCGGGACCTCGCGTCGCGCATCGACCCGCGTCGCGTCGCCCCGGATCCCGCGCCCGTCCGGATGCTCGTCGGCGGGACGATCTGGCTGGGCGTCGTGGACGCCGACGGCAACGCCGTCAGCCTCATCCAGTCGAACGCCGCCGGCTTCGGCTCCGGCGTCCTGGACCCGGTGACCGGGGTCCACTTCCAGAACCGCGGGTCGTCGTTCTCGCTCGATCCCGCGAGTCCCAACGTCCTCGAGGCGGGCAAGCGCCCGGCCCACTCGCTGATGCCCACGATGCTGTTCCGGGAAGGCGAGCGCCGCCCATGGGTCGTGGCCGGGTCGATGGGCGGCGACATCCAGCCGCAGATCCACGTCCAGCTCGTGTCGGCGCTCGTCGACGGTCGGGCCGGCATCGCGACGGCGGTCGGCGCGCCGCGCGTCGCCGTCGAGCCCGACGGATACAGCGCGCCACCGGTGGTCGTGTTCGCGGACGGCGACCTCGCGCCGGACGTCGAGGCGGAGCTGGCCGCGATGGGCCATCGCATCGCGCGAACCGGCTTCGACGGGTCGCTCGGCCACGAGCACGCCATCGAGCTCGTCGATGGCGGGCCGGCGGCGGGCGGCACCCTCGCCGCGACCACCGATCCGCGCAGCCCCGGCCTCCCGGCGGTGCGCTGACCGTTTGCTATCCTCGCTCGGCCGGTGGCAGCCGCGCTCACACCGAACTGCCGCCGGCTTCGCGTCGCAGGGGGAGGACCGGTGACCTCGAACGTCGGCCAGAACTACCCGTACACCAGCGAGAGCGAGTCGGATCGCGCGTCCCGCGTCGCCACGCTCGTCGCCGAGCGCGAGGGGCTGGCCGACAAGCTCAAGACCGAGGCCACGCCGCTCGACCACAACGACCGCTGGTGGGTCTGGAAGTGCCCGACGCCGGGCTGCGCCGGGCTGCTGCACGCGGCCGGGTACGCGACCGAGAAGCACGCCGTGTACGTCGTCTGCGACGGGGCCTGCGCGAAGACGTTCCTGCGCTGACGGGGCTTCGCCCATGAAGCCGCCATCGGACGCGTCCGCGTCTGCCGCATCGCTCGATCCTCGCGCCGCACGCTGGCGGCTGCTCCTCGACGGGCTGGGGATCGCGGCGTCGGGCGTGGGGTTTGGCCTCGTGCTCGGCCTCGCCGCGCGCGACGCGGGCCTGTCGCCGCTCGAGGTGGCGGCGATGAGCAGCATCGTGTTCGCGGGCGCCGCCCAGTTCGCGGCGATCGGCGGGCTCGTGGCCGGGCTGCCGTGGCCGTCGATCGTGCTGATCACGCTCGTCCTCAACGCCCGGCACCTGCTGTACAGCGCCGCGCTCGCGCCGCGGCTCCAGGCGTTTCCCCTTCCCCGTCGAGCGCTGATGGCGCACTTCCTGACCGACGAGTCGTTCGCGCTCACGTCGGCGCACTTCCAGCGGCTGGGACGGGCCGACGAGGCCGGGTACTGGCTCGCGGCGGTCGTCTACGAGTTCATCCCGTGGAACGTCTCGACGATCGCCGGGTCGCTGCTCGGCAGCGCGATCCCGGACCCGGCGACCTTCGGCCTCGACGTGGTGTTCCCCGCGTCCATGGCCGGGCTCGCGCTCGGTCTCATGATCGGCCGCCGCGAGGCCGTCGCCGCGGGCGCCGGCGCGGCGATCGGGGTCGGGCTGTCGCTCGTCGCGGGGACGCAGGTCGGGATCGTCGCCGGCGGGCTCGCCGGCCCGCTGGTCGCGATGGCGATCCCGGCATCGCGGGCCCCGGACGCCGCGACCGACGCGGCGGCGTCGTTCCACCCGGACGGCATGGCGTGACGCTCCCGCTCATCGTCCTGTGGCTGCTGATGTGGGCCGTCACGTACCCGTCGCGCGCGCTGCCGATGCTCGCGCCCGGGATCGAAGGGCTGCCGCCGCGCGCGCTGCTGTACCTGCGCCTGGTCGGCCCGGCGGTGCTCGCGTCGCTCGCCGCGACGGCGACGCTCGTCGAGACCTCGCCGGGCGGCGCGGCGCTCCACGTCGGCGTGGAGATCGTCGGCGTCCTGCTGTGCATGGCGATCGTGTGGTGGCGGCGGAGCCTGCTGCTCGGGATCGTCGCTGCGGTCGTCCTGGTCGCCGCGCTGCGGTTCCTCGGCGTCGGGTGACGACGGTTCCTCGGCATCGGGTGACGACGCCACGGATCGGCGCGGTCCTGCGGGCACCTTGACACCGCTTGGTACATTGACCGCGCTCGTGAGAGCGCTCTCACGGTCGCCCTCGAGCCGGCCGGGCGCTCCGCCACACGGGCACGCCGCCGATCCGCGAGCAGCGCCCGGCGATCGGGTGGTTCTCCTCGTGACCGGCCGCGTCGCCGTCCCAGATCTGTCGCGAACGCAACCGCGGTGCGGCAGGCTTGGCCGCTGAGAGCGCTCTCACGCGCTCCGGCAAGGAGGAGCGCGTGTTCGTCCGTCACGGCGTCATCTCCACCATCGCCGCCGGGGCCCTGCTCGCCCTGTCCGCGGCGATGCCTGCCCTCGCGACGTCCCCCTCGGGAGCCGCGCCCGTGGATCCATCGACGCGCTTTTACGTCCCGCCGCCCCTTCACGGCGCGGTGGTGCAGGTGGCGAAGCTCAAGGCCGCCGGCGCGCCCGGCGACGCGGCGCTGGTGCAGTCGATGATCGACACGCCGCAGGCCGTGTGGTTCACGGGCGGCAGCCCGAAGGCCGTCGAGCAGGGCGTGCGCCAGGTCACGCAGCAGGCCGCGGGCAAGAAGCAGCTCGCGGTGCTCGTCGCCTACAACGTGCCTGGACGCGACTGCGCCCAGTACTCCGCGGGCGGCGCGGCGACGGGCGACGACTACAAGGCCTGGATCGACGGGTTCGCGGCCGGCCTGGGTGGGCGCGCGGCGATCGTGATCCTCGAGCCCGACGGCCTCGCCCTGCTCCCCACCGACTGCGGCCAGCCCGACACGTACGACCGGGTGGGCCTCGTCAACTGGGCCGCCCACCGGCTGGACGCCGCGGGTGCCGTCGTCTACCTCGACGCCGGGCACAGCTCGTGGCACAACGTCGCCGACATGGCGTCGCGGCTCGTCGCCGGCGGCGTCCTCGACGTCCAGGGCTTCTACCTGAACCCGTCGAACTACCAGTACACCGCGAACCTCGTGCACTACGGGACCTGGATCTCGCAGTGCATCGCCTTCGCGACCCAGGTCTCGCGCGGCAACTACGGCTGCCCCGACCAGTACTGGAACGGCGGCCCGCACCCGGCGAGGATCGCCGACCTGCTGGGCGAGTGGACGGGCGTCGCGCTGAGCGCGTTCGGCGAGTGGAGCGACGAGAGCGACGACCCGGCGCTCAACACGTCGGGCGAGACCGTGCGCTACGCCAGCCTGCTCGGCTCGACCGCGCCCACGGCGCACTTCGTCATCGACACGAGCCGCAACGGCGTCGGGCCGTGGCCCGGGATCCCCGGGCATCCGGCGAGCGACGGCGCGACGCAGGACTGGTGCAACCCGCCGGATCGCGGCCTGGGCATCCGGCCGACGGCCGACACGGGCGTCCCGCTCCTCGACGCCTACCTGTGGATCAAGCTCCCGGGCGCGTCCGACGGCGAGTGCACGCGGTGGGACCCCGCAGGCGGCATCGATCCCGTCCGCGGCTCGGCGGACCCGGCGGCCGGCGAGTGGTTCCCCGAGATGGCGCTCGAGCTGGTGCACAACGCCGTTCCATGACGAGCGGCGGCCCGCGAGACGCCGGCCCGACCGGCCGCCCGGGGACGGGCGGTGGCGGCCGAGCCTGAACGCCGCGGCCCCGAACGCTCCACGCTGCACGCTGCGGCTCAGCCCTTGCGGGCGTCGACCTCGACCTCCACCAGCAGGCTGTCGCGGATCAAGCGCGCGACGACGACCATCGTCGCGGCCGGGCGGATGTCGTGGAAGAGCTCGCCGTGGGCGCCGACGACGGCGTCGGCGTCCGCCGCATCCGTGATGTACGTCCGCGTCCGGACGACGTCGGCGAGCGAGAAGCCCGCCTCGTCGAGGGCGCGCGCGGCGACCTCGAACGCGGCGCGGGTCTGCGCAGCGGCGTCGCCCGGGTGCCGCGACTCGCCATCGGGGCCGGCGTCGGTCGTGCCGGAAACCCAGCACTGGTCCCCGACGACGACGGCGCGCGAGTAGCCGCCGCGCGCTTCGAACGGGCCGCCGCTCGAGATCAGCCCGCGCGTCACGCCGATGCCCCGGCCGCGCGCCCGTCGCGCCCCGTGCGCCCTTCGCGCTCCGTGCGCCACGCGCGGATCTCGGGATCCCGTCCGATCGCCGCGATCAGCCCGGCGAGGAGCGCCGTCCGGGGCACGATCGAGTCGATCTCGAGGTACTCGCCGGGCGCGTGGTCGAGCCCGCCGACCGGCCCGAGCCCGTCGATCGTCGGCACGCCCATGCCCGAGGTCGTGTTGGCGTCCGACGCGCCGCCGGTGGCCGCGTCGCCCAGGCGGATCCCCAGGCCGCCCGCCAGGCCGACCACGTGATCGACCAGCCGCCCCGACCGCTCGAGCTTCTCCATCGGCCAGTGTCGCGCGGCCTCCTCGAGCTCGACGCGCACATCCGGCACGGTCGTCGTCGCGAGCACCTCGCGGATCGCCTGCTCGACCGCCTCGAACCCGGCGCGCTCGACCGCCCGGACGTCGACCTCGAGCCGGCACCGCTCCGCGACGACGTTGGGCCGCGTTCCACCCACGATCACCCCGACGTTCACCGTGACACCTGGCCACCGGCCGTTGAGCGCGTGCAGGTCGGTCGTGATCCGGGCGGCCTCGAGGATCGCGGATCGCCCCTTCTCGGGCTCGACACCGGCGTGCGCGGCGCGGCCGTGCACGGTGATCACCGCGTCGAGCGTCCCCTTCCGCGACGACACGATGTCGCCGTTGGCGCGCGCGCACTCGAGGACCAGGCAGGCGTCGACGCCCCGGGCGAGCTCTCGGATCAGGGGCGACGACGCCGGCGAGCCGATCTCCTCGTCCGGGTTGGCGACGAAGATCAGGCGCGCGAGCGGCACGCCGCCCGCCACCGCCTGGACCGCCGCGATGGCGTACAGCCCGGCCAGCAGCCCGCCCTTCATGTCCGTGACGCCCGGCCCGTGGGCGATCCCGCCGTCGATACGGAACGGCCGTGCAGCCGCCGTTCCGGCGTCGAACACCGTGTCCATGTGCCCGATCAGGAGGAGCGTCGGGCCCGCGGGATCGATGCCCTCGAGCGTCCCGACGACCGTCTCGCCGAGGTCGAGGGTGCCGCCATGCGTGACGACGGCGAACCCGAGCGAGCGCAGGAACGCCGCCGTCCAACGCCCGACCTCGTCGACGCCCGCCTTGGTGTACGAGCCGCAGTCGATGTTGACCAGCCGCTCGAGGTCGGCGAGGAACGCGGACCGCGCCGCGTCGACGGCCTCGCGGAGGGCGGTGAGCTCGGCGGGGGTCACGAGGTCGGTGGCGGTCGTCATGTGCGGAGGATATCGATCCGTGCTCCGGCGCTCGCGTATCCTCGCCGGATCGTGCGACTCGTGGAG
>JAICUI010000015.1 GCA_025935925.1 Chloroflexota bacterium | reverse complement strand
CGCCACGGCAGTCGCCACGGCGCTCGTCCACTCGAGCAGGAACGCGCGCTGGGTGGCGAGGTACGACTTGGGCTGGACGGGGCCATGGCCGGGGATGAGATGGTCGAAGTCGAGCGCGCGGATCCGGTCGAGCGCGGCGATCCACAGCTCCACGTTCGACGTCATCAGCCACGTCGTGCACTCGCTGAAGATGGTGTCGCCCGTGAAGACCGCGCGCTCCTCCGGGACGTAGACCGCGAGCTGGCCGGGCGTGTGGCCCGGCGTGTGGAGCAGGTGGAACGTGCGGTCGCCCACCTCGAGCGTCACGTCGCCGGTGAACACGATGTCGGCGGTGCCCATGTTGGCGTAGTAGTCCGCCCGCTCGGGGACGAGCGCCGTGCCGTCGGGGTCGTCGGTCGGCAGCGCCTCGAGCGCGTATTCGAACGGGTCGAGCTCCGGGAACACGGTCATGAACCGCTCGTGGACGCCCTGGTGGTGGATGATCGTCGTCCGGCCCTTGAACCAGTAGTTGCCGAAGATGTGGTCGACGTGGTGCTCGGTGTTGACGAGGTACTGGATCGGGCCGTGGCCCTCGACCAGGTCCCGCCACTCGACGGCCTTCGACGGCAGCTGTGGCGTGTCGATCATGACCGGGCCCTTCGAGGTGAGCACGAACGACGGGTTGCAGCCCCGCACCCGGGTCTCGGTCCAGATGCGGTCGGTGACCTGCTCCATGACGCGAACCTCCGGTCGGCTACTGGGTGGCCGTGAGGCCGCCGTCGATGCCGATCACCTGCCCGGTGACGAAGCCCGCGGCGTCCGAGGCGAGGAAGATCACGGCGCCGACGAGGTCGTCCGTGGTGCCGACGCGGCCCATCGGGATCCGCCCGACGACTCCGGCCTTGAACGCCGGGTCGCCGAGGAGGGTGGCGACCTGGGGCGTGTCGACGAACGTCGGCCGGATCGCGTTGACGCGGATCCCGTGCTTCGCCCACTCGGTGGCCCACTGGCGCGTGAGCGACTCGACCGCACCCTTGGCGGCCACGTAGGCCGAATAGCCGGCGTTGATCCCGAGCTGCGCCCGGACCGAGCTCAGGTTCACGACCGCGCCGCCGTGACCGCCCTCGATCATCGCGCGAGCCGCCGCCTGCGTCGGCAGCACCGTCGCGCGGACGTTGATCTCCATGATCCAGTCCCACGCGTCGCGGGGATAGGCCTGGGCGTCGAACAGGACCTTGCCTGCGCCGCCGCCGACGCAGTTCACGACGACGTCCACCTTGCCGAACGTGGCGACGGTCTCGGCGACCGCCCGTTCGCAATCCGCCTCGTCGGTCGCGTCCATCCGGATGCCGATGGCCTCGCCGCCCGCGTCTCGCACGGCCTCGGCGCAGGCGTTCGCGCTCTCGAGCGTGTGGTTCGCGGCGGCGATCCTCGCGCCGGCATTCGCGAGCGCGAGCGAGATCGCCGTCCCGATCGCGCCCCCCGCGCCGGGCACCAGGGCCACGCGGCCGGCGAGGCTGAAGGCGTCGAGCACGGACATCGGTTCCTCCGGCGGCCGGGCCGGCCGTCTCGCTGCGTCGGATGATCGATGATCGAGGATAGGCGCCGTCGGACGGCACGGTCAATGAGCGCGTGCACGGGCGCCGACACGCGCCGGTCCCGCCCGGTCCCGCGCCCGTAGCGGCGAACCGCGCACGCTGGACCACCAAGGAGGCGTCCATGCCGCTCGACGAGTACCGCGCGAAGCGCCGCTTCGACGCCACCCCGGAGCCGTCCGGCGACGTGGTCGGCGGCGACCAACCCGCCCCGGCGGGCGGCCGGTTCGTGGTCCAGCGCCACCGCGCACGGCGCCTCCACTACGACACCCGGCTCGAGATGGCCGGCGTGCTCGTCTCGTGGGCCGTCCCGCGCGGCCCGAGCCTCGACCCGCGCGCGCGGCGTCTCGCGGTCCGCGTCGAGGACCACCCGCTCGAGTACTTCTCGTTCGAGGGCCGGATCCCGCGCGGCCAGTACGGCGCAGGCGACGTGATCGTGTGGGACTGGGGCCGCTGGACCGCCGACCCGGGCACGCCCGACGCGATCGACGCGTTGGAGGCCGGGGAGCTCAAGCTGCGGCTCGAAGGCGACAAGCTCCACGGCGGGTTCGTGCTGCTCCGGACGCCGATCCGGGGCGACCGCCGGAAATGGCTCCTCATCCACCGTCGGGACGACGAGGCGGTCGACGGCTGGGACGCCGAGGACCATCCGTTGAGCGTCAAGTCCGGCCGCACGAACGACGACGTCGCCGCGGGTCGACGTGCGCGTCCGCCGACGCAGGGCCGCGTGGCTATGCTGCGCGCATGAAGGGCGACTGGGTCGAGGTGGTGGTCGACACCGGGCAGGGGACGTCGACGTTCGAGATCAGCGCGTCGCGCGCCGGCCGCCGGATCGAGATCACGACGGCGCGCGGGATCGTGGAGGTCACCGAGCTGACCCGCGGCGGCACGCCCGTGCGGACGGGCCGGTTCATGGCCAATCGGGTCGTCGCGCTGGTCGAGCATCCCGCGTTGGAGGAAGGCGCGGCCCGCGTCGAGGTCGAGACCCGCCGCCGGCTCTCGCCGGGCACCGCGCGCGGCGGCCAGGCTCGGGGTCGCGGCACGCGTGACACCGGGCAGCTGGCGCTGCTGGGCGAGACCGCCGAGTCGGCGACGGACGACACCGGCGGCAGTCGGCGCGCGGCGCGGGCCGCGGACGAGGCCGACGAGGCCGACGATGGCGACGAGGGCCGCTGAGGCCCCGCTACCGGAACCATTCGGGGATGGCTGGGCCGTCCCGCGATCGCTAGGATGCCGCCACCATCGTTGACCGTCTCTTGCGTCACCAGGAGGTGGATCCGTCGTGACCAGCCCGAGCCGCCCGTCCCGGCGCCGTCGCGCCGGAGCCGTCGTCGCGTCCATCGCCCTCGCCGGGCTGGTGGTCGTCGCGGCGGCGTGCGCCTCGTCGAACCCGACGCCGAGCCCGTCGTCCGCCACCGCCGGAGTCGTCGCGAGCGGTTCGCCCTCGGTGGCCGCGTCCCCGGTCGCGTCTCCGGCCGCGTCCGCGAGCGTCGCACCGACGAGCACGCCGGAACCGACCTCGACCGCGGCCCCGACGGCGACCCAGGCGCCGACCGCGACCCCGGCGCCGAACCCGACGCCGACGCCCGCGCCGACGCCGTCGCCGTGGGCGAAGCACACGTCCACCCGCTTCAAGTACGCGATCGACTACCCGACGGGCTGGATCGTCACCAAGGGCGACCGCACCCACGCCGACCAGTTCGACAACTACGCGTACCCGTACATCTACGTCTCGCGCGACACGGTCCCGGGCACGATCTCGGTGTCGCGCACGGTCGACGAGGTCATCCGCCAGACGAGGTCGCACTTCAAGGCGAAGGTCACGACGAACAAGGGAATCAAGCTCGCGGGCGGGTACTCGGGGCGGATCGTCACCTTCACCGGCGTCGACAGCGGCGTCGCCGTGACCATCCAGAAGATCATCGTCGGCAAGGGCAACGCGGCGTACTTCCTGTCGATGTACGCGGAGACGGCGCACCGCGACGAGGGAATGGCGATCTTCCAGCACATGTACCGGAGCTGGCGCCCGCGCTGACCGGGCACAATCGGCCCCATGCACGCGGGGCTCGAGGCCGGCGGAACGAAGTTCGTGTGCGTCGTCGGCCGCGGCCCGGACGACATCGTCGCGTCCGAGCGGATCGACGTCACGGACCCGGCGTCGACGATCCCCAGGGCCGTCGCGTTCTTCCAGCGCACCGTCGCGGCCGGCCACCCGATCGACGCGCTGGGCATTGCCTCGTTCGGCCCCGTCGAGCTCCGTCGCGGGCACCCCGCGTACGGCTCGATCACCGTGACGCCCAAGCCCGGCTGGTCGGGCACCGACATGGTCGGGCCGTTCCGCGACGGCCTCGCCGTGCCGGTCGCGTTCGACACCGACACCAATGCCGCGGCGCTCGCCGAGGGACGCTGGGGTGCCGCGCGTGACGTCCGGTCGTACGTGTACCTGACGCTCGGCACGGGGATCGGCGGCGGCGCGGTCGTCGACGGCCGCGTCCTGCGCGGCCTCGTCCACCCGGAGATGGGGCACGTGTCCGTCCCGCGGCGGCCCGGCGACACGTTCAGCGGCAGCTGCCCGTTCCACGGCGACTGCCTGGAGGGGATGGCCAGCGGTCCGGCGCTCGCCGCGCGCTTCGGCCGGCGGGCCGAGACGTTCGACGCCGCGACGCGCGACGAGGCGGTCGAGGTCGTCGCCGATTACCTCGGCGCGGCGCTGCGAGACCTCGTGTTCACGCTCGCGCCCGAGCGCATCGTGCTCGGCGGCGGCCTGACCCAGCTCCCCGGGCTGGTCGTCCGGGTGCGTCGCGCGTTCGCCCGCAACGTCGCCAACTACCCGGCGCTTCCCGAGCACCAGGACCCGGGGTTCGTCGTCCCGGCGGGGCTCGGCCAGCAGGCGGGGCCGGCGGGAGCCCTCCTCCTCGCGGAGCTCGCCGCGGCCGGGGCCTGATCGGCGCGTTCCGCGCGCCCCGATCCGCTACGCTCGCGCCACCTTCCTGGACGAGGAGAGGCCCGCCGTGCGGTGTGCGGCGCCGTCTTCGCGTTGTCTCGCCGGCACGGTCAGGCCAGCGCGCTGCTCGATTCCGCAGCCGTCGAGTTCGCGGATCTGTTCCCCGATCCGGGCACGCTCGCCATCCAGTCGCAGCGATCCGACCCGCGCTTCGACGGCGGGAAGCTCGGGACCATCGCCATCCTCCTCGACCACCGGTATGCGGAGGCCGCGGCGATGTACCGCGCGACGCCGTCGGGTGACGACGTGGGCACGATGGAGCTCTTTGCCGCACGGTCGAGCGCCTACGCCGGCGACGTCGCGTCGGTCGAGGCCGATCTCGCCGCGATCGAGGCGACCACGCCGCTGCCGCCCGTCACCGCCGTTCGGATCCTCACGATCCGCGCGGCCCTCGCCGCGCTCGCCGGCGACACGGACGGGGCGCTTGCCATGTACGCGGAGGTCCTCCGGCGATGGAGCGACTTCCAGCTGCTGTGGGAGGTCGCCTGGACCGGCATCGACATGGCGATGCTCCTCGACTCCCGCCTCCCGCCGGTCCGCGCCGCGGCCGAACGGGCGCGGGAGCTGTTCGCCCGGACGCACGCGGACGCCGTCGTCCGGTTCATCGACGATGCGGTTGGCCGAGCGCAGCCGGGTGGCGCGGCCGGGCACGCGCGCCGCGCGGACATCGACGACCTCGTCGGGGCGCCCTGACCGACGCGCGTCAGCCGGGTGGGCGCCCCGTGGCGCCGGCGGCGGCCGCGTCGTCGCCCGCGCGCGACGGCGTCCCGCTCGGGATCGTGTCGTGGTCCTCGGGCGCGAGCGGCAGGTCGACGACGAAGCACGCGCCGCCGCCTGCCCTGGTCTCGACGCCGAGCCGGCCGCCCATCAGCGTCGCGAGCTGGCGGCACACGAACAGGCCGATTCCGGCGCCCGGCTTCATCCGGTCCTCCGGCAGCCGCTCGAACAGCTCGAAGATCCGGGCCGCGGCGTCGGTCGAGATCCCCGGCCCGTTGTCCTCGAACTCGATCCGGACGCCGCCCGCGGACGACGACGCGCGGACCGAGAGGTGCGGACGCTCGCCCGCGTACTTCGCCGCGTTGCTCACGAGGTTGCGGACGATCTGGCGCAGGTACGTCGGGTCGGCGAGGACCGTCGGCAACGCCTGCGCGATCGACAGGTCGACGCGCAGCGAGGGGTGCTGCGCCGCCTCCGCCCGGACGGCGTCCGTGAGGACGTGGCCGATGAGCACCGGCTCGAGTGCGGCCTCGAGGCGCCCACGCTCGTACCTCGAGAGCACCAGCAGGTCCTCGACGAGCTGATACAGCCGGTCCGTCTCGGCGCCCAGCTCCTCGAGCAGCTCGCGGCGGGTGGCCTCCGCCGGGTCGCGGCGGAGGAGCTGCGCCGACCCGTAGATCGTCGTGATCGGCGTCCGGAGCTCGTGGCTGAGCATGCTCACGAAGGTGTCACGCGCGGCCTCCGTCTCCACCACGTCGGTCCGGTCCTCGAGCATCGCGAACCGGGCCGCCCCCGAGCCCCTGCCCGCGCGCAGGATCCTCGGCAGGACGTAGCGTCCCGACGGCGTCAGCCGCAGCACGTCCTGCCCGGGCACCCGATCGAGATCCGTGAGCACCTCGTCCAGCGACCGCCCGACCGCCTCTCCCAGCATCCTCGTGGCCGCCTCGTTCTGGACGATCACGGCGCCGCGCTCGTCGGCGAGCAGGATCCCGTCGGTGATGGCACCGATGACGCCCTGGAGCTCGTCGCGGCGCGCGCTCGCCGCCCGGAGGAGATCCGCGTGGTCGATCGCCACCGCCGCCCGCCGAGCGAGATCCGCGGCCAGCCCCACGTCATCGACCGTGAACTCGCGTCCCGACTCGGACATGACGATGCTCAGCACGCCGATCGTGCGGCCGCCGGCGAGCTGCATGGGGACCGAGATGAACGACCGCAGGCCGAGGCCCTGCATGATCTTCCGGAGCCGCTCGTCCGGGATCTGTGCGTACAGCGCGTCGTCCATCCGGAGCGCGAACTCGGGCTGCCCGGTCCGCGCCACCCACGCGACGCCTGCCGTGGCATCGGGCGCGTACGGATAGTCGGCGCGGAGCCGCTGGGCGAGGTCCGCCTTGGCCGTGTCGGGCGCGACGATCACCGCGCCCTGGAACGCGATGTGCTCGTCGAACAGGTCGATGGCGCACCAGTCGGCGAACGCCGGCACCACCGCGTGGGCCAGGGTGTCGAGGGCGACGTCGCGGTCGATCTGCTCCGCGAGCGTCTTTGCGGCGTCCGCGACGAAGCGGGCGCGCTCGGCCCCCGTCTGCGCGGCCGCGCGCGATCGGCGCAGCTGACCGCCGAGCGCCGCCGTCAGGATCCCGGCGGCGACGAACACCGCGACGCCGACGAGGTTCGTGGCGTCCGGCGCCGGACCGACGACGAGCTCGACGAGGATGAGCGACATGGCCATCGCCGAGAGCCCGCCGATCAGCCCACCGGCCCACGCCGCCACCGTCAGGGCCGGGTAGAACGTCACGAACGCCAGCTCGCCGTCGAGCACGGCCTCGAGCGGCAATCGCGCGAAGCCGCCGACGACCGCGCACGCGATCCCGAGCAGCGCCGCCAGGACGTCCGGGGGCACTCGCGTCCGAGTCCGCGCAGTGAACGGATTCGTCATCCCGCCGGGCATCGTAGAGGCGCGCTGTGCCGCGGACGTCCCGGTGCAACGAACTTGCAAGCCGGCGTCGATCCGCCGTCCGATGCGGCGCGCCCGTTGTCGCAACCCTGTGATGCGTCCTCCGGCTTTGCGATGGCTACGCCTCTGTCCTCTTCGGGTGATTTCCCGCAGACTCCCGGGCCGAGACGCCTCGCCGCCGGTTTCGTCGCGGCGCAGCCGCGTCGGCATCGGACCGCCGTGCCGTTCTTCGGCGGTCGGTATCCGAGCCGTGGGGGAGCGGCGAGGGGGAGGCCAGGGACTGCATGGCTGCTCTCGTCCTGGGTCCCGTGCTGCGGCACGTGGGCGAGCGCGACGCCACCGTCTGGGTGGAGACCGACGGCCCGTGCACCGTCACGCTGCGACGCGGCGCCGCGGAGGCGACCGAGCGCACGTTCACCGTCGCCGGGCACCACTACGCGATCGTCGTGCTCGACGGTCTCGAGCCTGGCACGGCGGCCGCGTACGAGGTGTCGCTCGACGGCTCGCCGGCGTGGCCCGATCCGGCGCTCGAGCTGCCGCCGAGCCTCATCCGGACGATCGACCCGGACCGCCCGATCCACCTCCTGTTCGGATCCTGCCGCTCGCCGCACACCGTCGTCGTGCGCGATCCCACGGGCTCCGGCGAGGACGTCCTCGTGGCGTACGCGAGCGAGATGCTCACGCTCCCGGTCGAGCGCTGGCCCGACGCCGTCCTGATGCTCGGCGACCAGGTGTACGCGGACGAGCCCTCGGAGGTCGCGATCGAGGCGTTCGGCCGCCGCCGGGATCTCCACAAGCCGCCGCACGCGCAGGCCGCGGACTTCGAGGACTACACGCTGCTCTACCGTGAGGCGTGGGGCGAGCGCAGCATCCGCTGGTTCCTGTCCACGGTGCCGAGCTCGATGATCTTCGACGACCACGACGTCATCGACGACTGGAACACCTCGGCGGCGTGGCGGCGGGACGTGCGGCGCACGAGCTGGTGGCGGGAGCGGATCGTCGCCGCGTTCTCGTCGTACTGGATCTACCAGCATCTCGGCAACCTGTCGCCGGCCGGGCTCGAGGCCGATCCGCTGTACCGCGGCGTCCGGGGCCTCGACGATGCCGAGCCGCTCCTCCGCACGTTCGCGCTCCGCGCCGACGGCGAGGCCGACGGCGGTCCGCCCGTCATGTGGTCGTACCGCCGCGACTTCGGGCGGGTGCGCCTCCTGACGATCGACTCGCGCGCCGGCCGGGTCCTCGACGAGGGCGCGCGGATGATGGTCGGCGACGGGGAGTTCCGGTGGATCGAGCAGCAGCTCGAGGGCGGTGGGTTCGACCACCTGGTGATCGCCACGTCGGTTCCGTGGCTGCTCCCGCGGGCCCTGCACGACCTCGAGTCGGCCGACGAGGCGCTGGCCGCCGGCTCCCGCGGCCGCGTCGTGGCCCGCGCGGCCGAGTGGCTCCGGCGCGCCGTCGACCTCGAGCACTGGGCCGCGTTCCGGCGTTCGTTCGACCGCATGGCGGCGCTGATCGCCGCGGTGGGTTCCGGGATCGGCGACACCCGGCCGCCGGCGACGATCTGCGTCCTGTCCGGCGACGTCCACCACACCTACGCGTCGCAGGTGCACTTCCCCGTGCCGATGCGCTCGGAGGTGTACCAGCTGACGTGCTCGCCGTTCCACAACTCGATCCCGCTCCCGATGCGCCTCGTGTTCCGGGCGGCGTGGAGCCGGCGCGCCCAGGCGGCCGCCCGGCGGCTGGCGCGCTTCGCCCGCGTCCCCGAGGTCGAGCTCGACTGGGAGACCGAGGCGGGGCCGTTCTTCGGGAACCACCTCGCGGAGCTGCGGCTGGACGGCCGGTCGGCCTCGTTCTCCATCGCGAGGTCGGCGAAGGCGGACGGCGGCACGCGCGCGGAGCCGGTCGAGGGCGCGGCGATCGACCTCGCCGGGGCCAGCGTCCCGCCGGGCGCGATCCCGGCACCGGCGGCGGCGGCCTGACGATGTTCCTCATCACCGGCACCATCACGCTCCTCTCGCGGCTCGTCGGCGGCGTGGCGTCGAGCACCCTCGGCTGGGCGACGCTCCTGCTGTTCGGTCGCGTTCCCCAGTCCAAGCAGCGGCTGCTCGACCTGATGGCGCTGTGCGCGGTCGGCTGGCTGGTGTGCGTCGTCGCCCTGATCTCGCCGGCCTTCGAGCACCTCATCGTCTCGTCCGTCCCGAGGCCGGGCGGCCTCGACCTCACGTGGATCGGGTTCGTGCTGTTCGTCGGCGCGATCGCGCTGCCGGCGGGCGTCGGCGCGGCGACGCTGCTGCTCGCGGACGAGCGGCGGCCCCTGCGGGCCCTCGGCCACCTGCTGCGCGGCTATCCGCTGACGCTCGTGCTCCTGGCGGTCATCGCGTTCCTCGGCGCGTGGGGGATCGCGCGCTCGATCCGCAGCGCGCAGCGCGGCTGGCAGAACCTGCACCTCCCCATGATGGTCAAGGGCGACGGGTACGACGCCGTCGTGGATGATCTCGTCGCGGCGCTCGACGAGGCCGGGCTGGAGCTCGAGCGCACGACGGCGCCGCCGTGGTTCGTCGTGCCGCCCAAGGTGCTCGCGCTCGTCGGCGGGCTCACGACGGTCGGCCTCGTCCCCGACGAGCTCGTGTCGCTCCGGAACGACGACCTGCGGATCCTCATCTACCCGTCGGACGTCGCGCTCATCGGCCGCACCGAGTCGGTGACCCGGGCGCGCACCGCGATCGTCCGCCGCCTCGCCTTCACCGAGGCGTACCTGACGGCGACGAAGGAGGCCGAGCAGGTCGAGGACGCGCTCCGCAAGCTCGCCGAGCGGAACGCATCGACCGCGTCGGAGTTCGCCGAGGTCGACGAGAAGCTGGAGCGGCTCGACGTCGCCTACGCCGACTGGGAGACGCTCTTCCGGCTCCGGCTGCAGGTCGAGCACGAGGCGCGGACGAGGTCCGCGGCCGCGCTCGCGAGGCACGCGTCATGAGCGACGAGCGGCGCGTGCTCGTGATCGGCCGCCACCGGGAGGGGCGCCCGATCGAGAAATCGGTCGCCCGTGTCTCGCGCCAGCTCGGGCTCGGCGGCTGGACGGTGGAGGACGAGGTCGTCGTGCGCAAGCGCGACCTCCGGCGACGGACGAAGCAGGCCGTCAAGGACGGAATCGCGCTCGTGGTGGTCGTCGGGGGTGACGGGGCGATCGCGCAGGTGGCGACGAAGCTCGTCGGGACCGACGTCCCGCTGGGGGTGATCCCGTCGGGTACCGGCAACCTGTTCGCCGGCAACTACGGCATCCCGACCGACGCCGACAAGGCGCTCGAGACGATCCAGTCGGGCCAGCGGCGCGCCATCGACGTCGGCATGGCCGAGGTCGAGGGCAAGCGGCGGGCGTTCGCGATCGCCTGCGGGATCGGCTTCGACGCGCACGTGATGGACGCGACCTCGCGCGTGGAGAAGGTGCGCTTCGGCAAGCTCTCGTACCTCGCCCACGCGCTGGGGCAGACCTCGGCGCTGCGCAACGTCGAGCACACGGTGACCCTCGACGGCACCGAGACGACCGTCCAGGCCGCGCAGGTCTTCATCGCCAACGCCGGCCGGATGCTGCCGATGCTCGAGCCGAAGCCGCCGGTCGTCCCGGACGACGGGCTGCTCGACGTGATCATCGTGACCGCCGGCGGACCCGTGCAGGCGCTCGCGGCGGCATGGGAGGCGACCCGCCAGGCCGAGCTCGGCGAGACGGACTCCGGCCGCATCTTCCGCGCCCGCGCGAGGTCGATCGAGGTCGCGGCGAAGCGGCCGCGCCTCGTGGAGCTCGACGGCAGCGTGATGGGCAAGACCCCCGTCCGCGCGTCGATCGTTCCCGGCGGCCTGTGCGTCCTGGTCCCGCGATGAGCCAGCCTGCGGCCACCGCGCGGGGGAACGTGTCGGGCGGCACGACGGCGAACCGGCCGACGCATGACCCACGCGATCTCGCGCTGGACGTCATCGCGATCGTGGGGCTCGTCGGCTTCGCCATCCTGACCGTCGTGCTCTACGCGCACGTGACGCCGTTCTTCGATCCGCCGATCCGGGACGCGCTCCTGCAGTACAAGGCCTGGCACACGCTGTGGAACGACATCTCGGAGGCGGCGAACTTCCCGATGATCGGGATCGCCGTGGGCATCGTCGCGTTCCTGTGGTGGCGGCACCGGCGGCGCGAGGCGATTCTCGTGGCGATCACGCTGGGCCTGGTCACGGCCGGCAGCGAGGGCATCAAGCAGCTGGTCCATCGACCGCGCCCGCCGGACAGCCAGACCGTCGTGCCGGGCGTCATCTACAGCTTCCCGTCCGGTCACGAGCTGGAGGCCGTGTGCATCCTCGGGATCGTGGCGCTGCTGGTCTGGCGGAGCCGGGCCCCGCGACCGGTCGCCGTCGCCGTCGCGATCCTCGTCGCCGTGTTCTGCGCGTGGGTGGCCATCGCGCGGATCGCGATCAACGCGCACTGGCCGAGCGACGTCCTCGCGGGGTTCCTCGGCGGGATCGGCGTCCTCGCCCTGGTGGCGCGCCTGACGCGGCACACCGATCGGGGCGATGATCACGACGATGCGCGAAGCGACGCCGCCCGGCCGGCGCCCGTCGCCACGGATGGCTGACGGAGCCAAGCCCCCCGCCCCGACAGACCAGGCCGGCCCGCTCGCCGGGACGCCGTCGACCGCCCCCAGGCCCGAGGAGATCCGGCGCGCCGGCCCGTTGCTGCTCGCCGGTCTCGTCGCGGTCCTCGCGTGCGGGTTCGTGCTCGCGATCGTCGCGTCCGCGGTCCGCGGGTCCGAGACGTTCGCGCTCGACGCGGCGGGCAACGCCTTCATGCACGGGTTCGCCTCGCCGACCATGGACGCCGTCATGAACGGGGCGAGCCTGATCGGCCGCAACCTCGGGCTGGCGATCATCGCGCTCGTCGTCGCCGTCCTCCTCGTCCGCGGCCGGCGATACCGTGAGGCGCTGTTCGTCGGCGTCGTCCTCGGCGGCAGCATCCTCCTGAACGACGCGATGAAGCTGTTCTTCCATCGAGCTCGACCGGTCCTCGACTGGGCCGTGGCCCCGCCCGACTACAGCTTCCCGAGCGGGCACTCGATGAACTCGATGGCCCTCGCGCTCGCGGTCGGGATCGTCGTCTGGCGCGTCGCGGGCCCGGGTCGTGGCGCGCTCGCGCTCGTGGTCGGGATCCTCGCATCGGGGATCATCGGCCTCAGCCGGATCTACCTCGGCGCGCACTACGTCACGGACGTCGTCGGCGGGTTCGCGACCGCGGCGATCTGGGCGGGGATCGTCGTCTTCGTGTTCCGCGCGTCGACCTCGTGGCGCTTCCCGTGGCGGTCGCGGCAGCGCGCGCCGACGCCACCCCGCTCCCCCACGAACGAGGGGGGCCGAATGGCCTAACGCCGTCGCGGTCGCGACGTTGCTCGATATGGAGGTCCGCGCGCTATCCGTTCCCCCGGCGGTGTGACAGCGCGGGCCTCCCTCAGCCGCGCGGAGCGAGCACGCGCAGCGCCCGGCGCCGGACCCGGATGTCGACCGGCGTCCAGCCCGCATCCTCGCCATCCGCGCGGACCCGCAGCGGGCTCGCGCTCGCGACCCGGACCTGCGCGCTGCGAACCGTCCGCACCCGCGGCTCGTAGCGGTGCCGGCCGGCGGCGATCGCGACGAAGTGGCGCAGCAGCTCCCAGCGCGAGAACCCCTCGAAGATCCGGACGTCGAACAGGCCGTCGTCGAGCCGTGCGCCCGGCGCGACCGTGAACGCGAGGCCGGCGAACGGGCCGTTCGACACGCTCGTGACGAGCGCGCGGGTCCGGATCACCCGTCCGCCGTCGAGCTCCAGGGACAGCCGTGACGGCCGGAAGCGGAGCGCGGTCCGGATCGCGCGCATGGGCGCACCCGGATCGCCCTCGTCGAGCGCGGCGCCGGCGGCGAACAGCTCCGCGTGCAGCCCGACGGCGACGCCCTCGAGGAACACTCCGTGGCCGCCGACCTCGCCGACGTCGATCACCCGAGTGGCGCCCGCGGCGATCACGGCGGCCGCCGCATCGGGCTCGCGCGGGATGTCGAGGCTGCGGGCGACGTTCATCACGCTCCCGAGCGGCAGGATCCCGAGCGCGGGGACGCGGCCGGGATCGTCGGCGCCCGCCTCCAGCAGCGTCCGCGCGACCACGCGCAGCGTCCCGTCGCCGCCCGCGGCGACGACCGGGACGTCCGGGCCGGCCGCAACGGCGTCCCGGACGACGGCGATGGCCTCGTGCTCCGAGGCGGTCGGGTGGACGTCGGCGGGGATGCCGGCCGCGGCGAACAGCCCCGCGACGGCGTCGGCGTCGAGCCCGCCATGCATCGGGACGCCGACCTTCCGCCCGGCCTTCGGGTTGAGGACCACCACGACGCGCCCGTTGGCGCCGTGGCCGGCCTCGGACGAGGCCTCCTCGCGAGCGATCACGGGCGGCGGTCGAGGAACGAGGCCTTCGTTCGCCGGTAGGCCTCGACGTACAGCGCGAGCAGCGGCAGGCCGAGCAGATACGAGCCGAGGACGTCGGTCGGCCAGTGGTGACCCTGCTGGACGCGGCTCGGGCCGACGAGGCCGACGAGCCCGACGAGCCCGGCGACGGCCGTCCGCCGGAGCCACGCGGGCTCGACGGTCGCGTCGACGACGTGGGCGAGGAAGCCGTACACGCCGACGTACGTCAGCACGTGTCCGCTGGGGAAGCTCGAGCCGCGCAGCGGCGCTGCGACCACCTCGATCGCGTCCGCCTGCGCCGGTCGCGGCCGGCGCGCCAGCGCCTTCATCGCCGAGCTCAGGACGGCGCCGGACCACGCGCCGAGCTGGAACACGGCCTCGAGGCGGAGGCCCACGAGCCACAGGCCGGCGACGAGTGACGGCGTGATGAACCGGCTCTGCGGCGGGAAGCCCGCCCACGACACGGCCCGCGACAGGCGATCGAGCGGCCGGCCGGCCTCCTGGAGGAACCGCGACACGGTGCGGTCGAAGCGCGCGCTGCCGCCTGCCGTCACGACGGCGAACAACGCCCCGAAGGCGCCGAGCGACGCGACCACGAGGTTCCGCCCGGTCCGCGTCCGGACGAGCGCGATGCGGGGCGGCGTCGCGTGCGCCTGGGCGACGCCCGTGGGGACGGCGAGCTCGGCGGCGGCGCGGGTGGCGCGTTCCGCGACGGGCATCGCCGGTCCGGAGGGTGCGGCAGGGCGGGCGGCGGCGACGGTCGGCGGGGCCATCGCGCGACGGTCGCAAGCGGCGTGCGACGGGCGCCTCACCGCGTGTGCCCTCCGCCTGTCAGCCGTGCGGCGGCATCCGGCGGCGACCGCCGGTGCGCCGCACGCGGCGCGGTGCATCGCCTCACCACTCGGCCGCGGCCGCGCCGGGCAGGACTATGATTCGCTGCAGGGCCCCTGGGCCCGGACGCAGACGAGGGGAACGTGGCGCTCGACGTCGTTGGGAAGCTCGCACGAGTGACCGCCGACATCACGCCCGGACACCTCGGCGAGGTGATGATCGAGGTCCGCCAGGGCACGGAGCGGTTCCTCGCTCGCGCCGCGGATCGCGACGCCGTCATCCCGAAGCACACCCAGGTGCTCGTGGTCGGGAGCCTCGGCGGACGGACCGTCGAAGTCTCGCCGACCGATGGCATGAGGCTCTCGGAATGAGCGCGGAGCTGGAGCTGTTCCTCGTGGTCGCGGCCGTGGTGGTGGCCGTCCTCGTGGTGTTCGTCGGCATCTTCAAGACGAGCTGGCGGGTCGCCGAGCCGGACGAGGCGCTGATCATCAGCGGCCTCCGCGCGTCCGGGCCGCCGCAGGGCGCCGGCGAGAGCATGGGGTTCCGGATCGTGACCGGCCGGGCGCCCTCGTCGTGCCCGGCCTCACGAAGGTTCGGACGCTGTCGCTCGAGGCGCACGAGAGCGAGATCCAGGTGCCGTGCGTCAGCCAGCAGAAGATCGGCGTCGACCTGCGCGGCGTCGTCGTCTACAAGGTCGGCGACGACTACCGCTCGATCGCCAACGCCGCCCGGCGGTTCCTCGACCGGCCGGCGCAGGAGCTGGAGTCCAAGGTCCAGAACGTGTTCGTCGGCCACCTCCGCGCCATCGCGGGCTCGATGACCGTCGAGGACATGATCAGCGACCAGGACAAGTTCGCCCAGCAGGTCCGGGACCGGTGCAGCCAGGAGATGGAGTCGTTCGGGCTCGTCATCGACAGCTTCCAGATCCAGGCGATCACGAGCACCAGCAACTACATCGAGAACCTGGCCGTCCCGCACCAGGCCGAGGTCGAGCAGCGCGCGCGCATCGCCCGCGCCCAGGCCGACCGCGCGGCGGTGGCGCAGGAGCAGGACGCGCAGGCGAGCATCTCCGCGTCCATCCGCGACACGGAGATCAAGAAGGCCGGCTTCCAGGCCGAGATCGACACCGCGAACCAGGACGCGGCCCAGCAGGGCCCGCTCGCCCAGGCGACCGCGCGCCAGGCGGTCGTGCTCGAGGAGACGAAGGTCGCGCATCTCCAGGCGGAGCAGAAGGAGCAGCAGCTCCAGGTCGACGTTCGCAAGCCGGCCGACGCCGAGGCGTATCGCCAGACGACGCTCGCGACCGCCGGCCGCGACACGCGGATCCGGCAGGCCGAGGCCGAGGCGCAGGAGGTCCGGCTGCACGCCGAGGCCGCCGCCGCACAGACGAGGCTCGCCGCCGAGGCCGCCGCCGCCGCGATGAAGGTCCAGGCCGAGGCGCAGGCCGCTGCCACGCGACTCAACGGCCAGGCCGAGGCCGACGCGATCCGGGCCAAGGGGGCGGCCGAGGCCGACGCGATCCGGGCGCGGATGGAGGCCGAGGCGTCCGGCATCGAGCGCCGCGCCGCCGCCCTGAGCCAGAACCAGGAGGCCGTCATCGCGCAGCAGATCGCCGAGAACCTGCCGGAGGTCGTCCGTGCGGCCGCGTCGTCGTTCGACCACGTCAGCAGCTTCACGGTGCTCAACGGAGCGCAGGGCGTGACCGGCGCTCTCGCGGAGATCATCCAGCAGGCCGGCGCCCTGTCCGACATGGCCCGGAGCGCCCTCTCGCCGCTGGCCCGCAACGGGTCGTCGAACGGGCACGCCCCCGACGGCACGAACGGCCACGATGCGGCGACGGTCGTCGCCGCGGCGCCGTCGCCGACCGCCCGTCGCCGGGGACGGGCCGACGTGCACCGGTCCGACCCGGCCGAGGACGGCGGCGAGGCCCCGTCCACCTGAGCGATCCGGCGGCGGACGACCGGAGTCACGCGCTCGCGGCGGGTGTCCCGCCCGCCACGGACGCGCGCATCGACGCCATCGTTGCCGCGTTCGTCACCGACGTCGCCGGGCCGGCAGAAAACCCGGCCGCGATCCGCCGGCGGCTCGTCGATCTCGCGCATCTGGGCGCGCCCGAGGTCGTGGCCACGACGCGGATCGGCGCCCGGATCGCGGCCGGCACCGCGTACCGCCGCCGTGCCGCCGAGGGGGTCGTCGCCGGGCTTCGGACGCTCCGCGGGCTGGTCGACCGCCTTGACCCGGGCGACCTGGACCGGCCCGAGGCGTACCTCGCGCGCCACGAGCGCGCCCGGCCGCGCGTGGACGCCGCGCTCGTGGACGTCGGCGCGCACCTGGACGCGCTCGTCGTGGAGCTCGCGGCGCGCCGCCAGGACGAGCGCGCGCTGACCGCCACGGTCGACAACCTGCGGCGGTACGCCGTGCTCGCGTCGCGGCTCGACGAGGCGCTCGCCGCGAGGCTCGACGAGCTCGGGCTCGGCGACCCGGCCCGGGCCACGCGGCTCCGCGATGACGTGCTGATCCCCGTACGGTCGAGGCGCCGCGACCTGCTGCTCCACCTCGAGGTCGCGACCCAGTCGCTCCTCGGGCTGCGCGCGATGGACGCGCACGACGAGACGTTGCGCGAGGCCGTTGCGCTCGTCCGGACGACGACGGTTGCGGCGCTCGACGCGGCGGCGCTCCTCGCCCGGATGACGGCCGAACGCCGCGACCGCCAGGCGCTCGGTGACGCGCTCGGCGAGCTTCGGCGGTCGTGGCACGCGGCCGCGAACGCCCTCGCCTCCGCGGACGGGTCGGCGGCCTGAACGCGACACCCGTCTCGCGGCGCCCGGTAGCATCGACCGATGGCTGACGATCAGACACGGCCCGAGCCGAACCGCGCACCGGATGTCGAGCAGGACACGGAGCAGGCCGCCGAGCAGAGCGCCGAGGAGGAGCGTCGGCTGAAGGAGGCCGTCGCCCGGCTCGGAGCGTCGCTGCGCGAGGAGTCGGAGCGGCTGAGCCAGGACGAGGTCGACGAGCTGCCGATCGCCGCGGCGCCGCGAGCCCGGAGCGACCCGCGGCTCGAAGCCCTGGCGCACGAGGTCGCCGCCCTGGTCGAGCTCGAGCACACGACCGCCCAGCGGGTCGAGGTCGAGGCGGCCGAGGCGCGCGGGCGCGACGCGGACGTGCGGCGGCTGGCGGTCGCGGCGCTCGCGCTGGGGGTGCTCGCCGTCGTCATTGCCGTCGCCGCGCTCGTCGCCGCGGTCGCGCGCTGACCGCCGCACCGCTTCGCGATCTCGGCGCCGCCGCGCCCCGCCGCGCGCTCGCGCGATGACCGCGGCGCGACTCCGGACACGCGGCCGGAGCTGCCCCGTCGCGCCACGACACCGCCGCCGGCCGCGCCGCATCCGGCGCGACGCACTCCGCCGTCGTCCCGCCGACGCGCGCGTGAACCGCCGAGCGCGCGCACTTGCAGCGCTGTTGCAGTTGTCGGCGCGAGCGTGGCGCGCAGTTGCACGACCGGCGGTTGTTCCCGAGACTCGGCACGCCGCGATCTGGCGGCCGTCTCGAAGGGAACCCGTTTGGCAGCCGAGCTTCACCGCCCGACCCGCGACATCGATGCGGCACGCGACCCATTCCGCGGCTCGAGCACGATGGCCGGTCTCATGCGGGAGAAGGACTGGGCCGCGACGCCGCTCGGCGATGCTGCCGACTGGCCCCAGCCGCTGCGGACGGCCGTGGAGATCTGTCTCGAGTCGCGGTTCCCCATCGTGCTGTGGTGGGGCCCCGAGCTTCGGCTCCTCTACAACGACGGCTACATGCACATCCTGGGCGCCAAGCATCCGGCGTCGCTCGGGGCGCCGGGCACGGTCGCGTGGGGAGAGGTCTGGCCCACGATCGGCCCCATGCTCGCGGGCGTCATGGACCGGGCGGAGGCGACGTGGTCGGACGACCTGCCGCTGTTCATCGACCGGCGGGGAATCATCGAGGAGAGCTACTTCACCTTCTCGTACAGCCCGATCCGCGACGTCGACGGCACCGTCGGCGGCGTGTTCTGTGCCGTCACCGAGACCACGGCGCGCGTCCGCGCCGAGCGCCGGCTGGCCCTGTTCCGCGACCTGTCGTCGATCGTGTCGGACGACCCCGTGGAGGCGGCGCGGCGTGCCGTCACCCGGATCGCCGCCGCCGCAGAGGACGTCGCCTCGGTGGCGCTCCGCCTCGTCGAGGCGCCCGACGCCCCGATCGTGCCCGACGCCGCCACTCGCGACGCCTCCCCGGCCGGCACGCGCAGGCTCGTCCTCGGCGACGAGGCGCGCGGCGAGACGGACGAGCTCGTCCTGGGGCTCAACCCGACGATCCCGCGTGACCAGCCCTACGACGAGTTCCTCGAGCTCGTCGGCAGCCACGTCGCGACCGTGCTCGCGACGGCCCGCGCGCAGCTCGCCGAGCGCCAGCGCGCCGACGGCCTGGCGGCGCTCGATCGCGCCAAGACCGCGTTCTTCACCAACGTCAGCCACGAGTTCCGGACCCCGCTGACACTCATCGACGCCCCGCTGCGCGAGGTGGCCGACGATGCGGGCCTCGACGCGGCGACGCAGGAGCGGGTCGCCCTCGCCCTGCGTGCCTCCGGCCGCCTGCGCCGACTGGTCAACACGCTGCTCGAGTTCTCGCGCATCGAGTCCCGGACGTCCCAGCCGCGGGTGGCGGCCATCGAGCTCGGCGGCGTCGTGCGCGACGTCGCCGGCGTGTTCCGCTCGGCGTTCGAGAGCGCCGGGCTGTCGCTGGCGGTCGTGGGGGAGGCGCCCGAGCGCCCGGTGCTCGCAGACCCCGACATGCTCGAGCGGATCCTGCTCAACCTCGTGTCCAACGCCTTCAAGTTCACCGCGCGCGGCGGCGTCGAGGTCCGGTTGTCGCAGGATGGCGATTTGGCGGTGGTGGACGTCGCGGACACGGGCATCGGCATCGCCGCGGCGGACCTCGAGCGCATCTTCGACCGCTTCGGCCGCGTGGAATCCGCCTGGTCGCGCTCGAGCGAGGGCAGCGGCATCGGGCTCGCGCTCGCCGCGGAGCTCACGCGGCTCCAGGGCGGCGCGCTGACGGTCGCGAGCGAGCCGGGCGCCGGGACAACGTTCACCGTCCGGCTGCCGCTCGGCACCGGCACGGCCGTCGCCACGTCCCACGCGGCGCCCGAACGCCAGGCGTTCGCGGACGAGGCATCGGGCTGGGTCGCCGCGGACGCGCCGCGCCGGGCCGGCGCAGAGACGGGCCAGCACTCGAACCGCGCCCGCGTCGTGATCGCGGACGACAACGCGGACATGCGCGCTTACCTCGAGCGGATCCTCGGCCGCCACTGGACGGTCGATGCGGTGGCGGACGGCGAGGCCGCGCTTGCCGTGATCGCGTCGAACCCGCCGGACCTCGTGCTCGCGGACGTGATGATGCCCGGGCTCGACGGCCTCGAGCTCCTCGCGCGCATCCGGGAGCGGACGGACCTTGCGACGTTGCCGGTCGTCCTGCTCTCGGCGCGGGCGGGCGAGGAGGCTCGGATAGAGGGCCTCGCCGCGGGCGCCGACGACTATCTCGTGAAGCCGTTCACGGCGACGGACCTCGTGGCACGCGTCTCGAGCCAGCTCGCGCGGCACGAGGCGCGCAGCGTCGGGAGCGACGCGCTGCGGGCCAGCGAGTCGCGCTGGCGGACGCTCATCGAGGCCAACCCGAACCCGATCGTCACCACCGACGCGACGGGTGCGGCCACGTACTTCAACGCGGCGTGGCTGCGCTACCTGGGTGTCGAAGCGCCGGGCCCGCTCGGCTGGGCATGGAGCGGTGTCGTCCATCCCGACGACCTGCCGGGCCTGCTGGACGCGTGGCAGACCGCGATCCGCGACCGATCGACGCTCCTCGCCGAGGTCCGGGTGCGCTGCGCGGACGGCTCGTACCGCTGGATGACGCTCCATGCCTCGCCGATCACGGACGCGAGCGGCCACGCGACCTCGTGGGTGTCCGTGGCGAACGACGTCGACGACCAGCACCGGTCGAACGAGGCTCGGGAGGCGTTCGTCGGCGTCCTGGCGCACGAGCTCCGGACGCCGATCACGTCGATCTACGCGGCGTCGGTGCTGCTCAACCGGACGGTGGACGGCGACAGGGCGAGCGTCCGGTCGCTCGCGGCGGACCTGAGCACCGAGGCCGACCGCCTGCGGCGCATGGTCGACGACCTGGTGGTGATCTCGCACGTCGAGCGGGGCGCCAGCCTCGTGCGCGACGAGCCGATGCTCGTCCAGCGCGTCGTCGATCGCGTCGTGCGCGAGGAGGCGAACCGCTACCCGGAGCGTCGCATCGAGGTCGCGCTCGAGCCCGACCTTCCGCCGGTCGCCGGCGATGACGGCTATCTCGAGCAGATCCTGCGCAACCTGCTGTCCAACGCGTGGAAGTACGGCTCCGGCGCGCCGGTCATCGTCGAGACCCGGCTCGGGCCCGGTGCGAACGAGGTGTCGCTCGCCGTGCGCGACCATGGGCCGGGGTTCGTCGACGGCGACGAGGACCGCGTCTTCGACCTGTTCTACCGGAGCGACGCCGCGAGCCGCCGGGCCGCGGGATCGGGGATCGGCCTGTACGTCGTCCGGGCGCTCGCGACGGCGATGGGCGGGACGGTCGGGGCGCGAACGCATCCCGAGGGCGGCGCCGAGGTCGTGGTCACGCTCTGCACCATCAGCTGAGCGAGGTCGCGTCCCACCGGCCCTGCCGGCCTACCATCGGCGCCATGGCGGACGCGGCAGCGGCACCCGGGGACGGCCTCGTCTTCGCGTGCATCGCGCCCCACGGCGACCTCGCGATCCCGGAGGCATGCGCTCCGGACGAGCGAGCGCTGGCCGTCGCCACGCAGCGCGCCATGGCCGAGCTCGCGGCGGCGTTCGACGCGGCCGCGCCTGACGTCGTCGTCGTCCTCACGCCCCACGGGATCCACGTCGGTGGCCACTTCGCCGTCGTCGTCGCGGGTCGGACGGCGGGCTCGCTCGATGGCGCGCCGGCCGTCTCGCTGGATCTCGAGACCGACCGGACGCTCGGCCTCGCCATCACCGATGCGCTCGACGCGGCCGGCATCCCCGTCGTCGGCGTGAGCTTCGGCGGGAACGTGCCCGCCGAGTCCGCGATGCCGCTCGACTGGGGAAGCCTCATCCCGCTGTGGTACCTCGGCGGACGCCGCGACCCGCCGGTGCGCGCCGTCATCGTGGCGCCGGCGCGGGACCGGCCGATCGCGGAGCACGAACGCGCGGGCGCCGCGATCCGTGCCGCGATCGCGGCGTCGGGACGCCGGGTCGCGCTCGTGGCCAGCGCCGACCAGGCGCACACGCACGACCCCGACGGCCCGTACGCGTTCGATCCTGCCGCGCGCGTCCACGACGAGCTCGTCGTCCAGCTGCTGCGTGACGGGCGGCTCGCCGCGCTCCGGGACCTCGACCCGGCGCTCGTCGCCGCGGCGAAGCCGGACGCCTGGTGGCAGGAGGTGATGCTCCTCGGCGCGATCGGTGACACGTGGACACCGCGCGTCCTGAACTACGAGGCGCCGACGTACTACGGGATGCTGTGCGCCGTGTTCGACCCGCCGAGCGGCCCCAGCTGACGCGGCCGGGCGGCGGTCAGGGCGCTACGGGCGCGTCCTGGCTGGACGAAGGCGCCACAGTCGGAGCGGGGGTCGCCGGGTCCTGGGCGGTCGGCGTCGCCGTCGGCTCGGGTGTCGGCTCGTCCGTCGCGGACGGCGCGGGGGTCGGCGGCGGGGTCGTGGGATCCGGCGGCGGCGGCGTGGCCGGCGGCGGCGATGCGGTGGGCGGCGGCGTCGGCGTGGGCGTCGCTCCGGGTGGCAGCCGGACCGGCGCCACGATGACCCAGCGCCGGTACCACTTGGACGTCCCGACGGTCGGCGACACCGAGCTCCGGATCCAGCCCGCGGTGTACGGGTCGTCCTTGGGGCTGTCCGTCTCGCGATAGGCCGCGAACCGGAGGGCGAACGCGCCACCCTTGAGCGTCGCGTTCGACACCCGGTAGTTGACGTGGCCCTGGAGCTTCAGCGGGTCGGTCAGGTACACGTAGCGGACGGTGAAGGCGTCGGAGGTCGCCGGGTTCGCGCCATCGACGACGTAGCCCGTGATGACCTGCGCGTGCTCGCCGGCCATCCCGGCGATGCCGACCGGCATCCCGAACCTTGCGATCGCGCGCACGGCCGCGTGCACGGCGCCGTCGTACGTCCGGTACGCGAGCGTTTCGTAGATCCGCTTGGATGCGTCCTGCATCGCCGCGGTGCCCCAGCCGTAGTAGTTGATCGCGCTGCGCCAGCCGTGGCTGTCGGAGCCCTTGCCCTTCGCCGACAGCGTGTCGTGCGCACGGGCGAACGCGAGGATCGACGACATGTCGCGGACGTTCGCGGGCTTCGGACTGTCCTTGACGGTGTAGGTCGTCCAGTGGAAGCCCGTGCCGCCGGCGTGCCGGATCGCGATCGTGTTCAGGATGATCATCGCGGTGGCCGCGGTGCACGCCGTGGGGTCCGGGTCCTGGAAGACCATCGCCTTGCTCGCGAAGAGGTTGCGCGACCACGTCGTCGTGGCGAGGCCGCCCGATGGCGCGGCCCACGCCCAGCCGAGGAGCAGCGCGAGCGCCAGCGAGGCGACGCGGAACGGGCGGCGGGGATGCGACATCGCGACGGACCCCAGTGCGGCCCCCCTGACCGAGGTCCACAGCGTAGACGCACGCGTGGCGCGGCGTACGCTCGAATCCGGCCATCGCCGGCCGTCGATGGTCCTGCTCCGCCGATGCTTCGGGCACGCCACGCGGACCCGCGCGAGGCATTGTCACGCTCCGAATCCGGGGCATGATGGCAAGGTGAGCGGATTCGACGAGCGGGCACGGACATGGGACACCCCGGAGCGGCGCGAGCGGGCGGCCGAGGTCGCCGCGGCGATCCGCGAGGCGGTCCCGCTCGACGGCTCGATGCGGGCGATCGACATCGGTGCCGGGACCGGGCTGCTCGGGCTGGAGCTTGCGTCGGACGTCGGCGACGTCGTCCTCACGGACCCGTCCGAGGGGATGCTGGACGTCGCGCGGGAGAAGCTCCCCGGCTCGGCGGGACGCGTCCAGGCCGTGCGGTTCGACCTCCTGCGCGACGAGCCGCCGGGCGGCCCGTTCGACCTCGCGGTCTCCATGCTCGTGCTCCACCATCTGCCCGACACCCGGCAGGCGCTCGAGGCGGTCGCCGGGCTGCTGCGTCCCGGCGGCATGGCCGCGATCGCCGACCTCGAGACCGAGGACGGCAGCTTCCATGACGAGGGCGCCGAGGGCATCCACCACCAGGGCTTCGACCCGGCGGCGTTGGCCCACGACGCGGAGGCCGCCGGTTTCGAGGCGGTCCGCGTGGGACGCGCCATCGAGCTCGAGCGGGACGGCCGTCGTTACCCGGTGCTGCTGCTCGTGGCACGACGTCCTGCGCGCGGCGGGTAGGCCTGATCGAGGCGGCACCTGGCGGTGAGCCAATGGTGAGGGAGCGCGGTATCGCCCGAGCGCTTCGCGCCGACCGGGGAGGTGGGGTGGCCTACGGGGGTCGAACCCGTAACCTTCGGAGCCACAATCCGATGCTCTGCCATTGAGCTAAGGCCACCGCGAGCACGCGTCGGGGCCGACAGCCGGAGTCTTCGTGTGGCGCACGACTCGGCATGGAACCCTCGAGGACCGTCCTCGGCCGAGGATCATAGCCGAAGCCGGGGTCGCGCTCGTCCCACCAGCTCGCAGGTGTCGGAGCGGCTTAACGCGCCGCGCGACCATCGTCCATACACTCGGTGACGATGACCGCCGCGCGCACCGCCGCCGCCGAGCCGCTCCCGCCGATCACCCGCAACCAGGCGATCGTGACCGTCGGGATCATGGCCGCGATCGCGCTCGCCGCGCTCGACCTGTCCATCGTCGGGACGGCGATGCCGACGATCATCGGCCAGCTCGGCGGGCTCGGGCAGTACTCGTGGGTGTTCACGGCGTACCTCGTGACGTCGACGACGTCCGTCCCGATCTACGCCCGTCTCGCCGACACCTATGGCCGGAAGCCCGTGATCCTGTTCGGGCTGACCGTGTTCGTCGTCGGCTCGGCCCTGTGCGGCTTCTCGACGTCGATGACCCAGCTGATCCTGTTTCGCGCGCTGCAGGGCCTCGGCGCCGGCGCGGTCCAGCCGATCTCGTTCACGATCGTCGGCGACATCTACGAGCCCCGCCGGCGTGCCCGGATCCAAGGCCTGTTCTCCGCGGTGTGGGGCGTCGCGGCGATCTTCGGTCCGGCGGTCGGCGGGCTGATGACGTCCACGGTCGGCTGGCGGTGGGTGTTCGAGATCAACATCCCGGTCGGGATCGCGGCGGCGTCGATCATCGGCTTCAACCTCCACGAGCAGATCGAGAAGAAGGTCCACCGCATCGACTGGTCCGGCGCGATCCTGCTGACGGCCGCGATCGTGCTGCTGCTGCTCACGGCGTCCGACGCGGGCGAGGCCTTCGGCTGGGTCTCGCTGCCGACGATCGGGATGCTCGCTGTCGCGATCGGGCTGTTCGCCTGGTTCGTCGCGCACGAGCGGACGGCGCCGGAGCCGCTCATCGACCTCGGCCTGCTGAAGGCGCCGATCGTTCGCGCCGGGCTCGCGATCGGGACGCTGTCGGGCGTCGTGATGTTCGGCGTCACGACGTACGTGCCGCCGATGGTCCAGGGAGTCCACGGCGGGACGCCGATCGACGCCGGTGTCGCTGTCGCGGCGATGTCCATCGGCTGGCCGGTCGGGTCGATCGTCGCGGGCCGGGTCCTGCAGCGGACGGGCGGCCGGCCCATCGTCCTCGTCGGGACCGCCCTCCTCGTCGTGGGCACGCTGCTGATCTCGCAGCTCGGGCGCTTCGAGCCGCTCGCCTTCGCGATGGTGGCGTGCTCGATGGTGGGGCTCGGCATGGGGCTGTCGTCGACGACCCTCCTCGTCGTGATCCAGGGGGCGGTCGCGTGGGACCGCCGCGCGGTGGCGACCGGGCTCGTGCAGTTCAGCCGGACGATCGGCGGCGCCGTGGGCGTCGGCATCATGGGCGGCATCCTGACGGCCTTCGTGGGCGCCGCGTCGTCCGCGGTCCTCGACCCGTCCGCGCGGACGACCGCCGACCCGGCGACGCTCCAGGCGGCGCGCGACTCGCTGAACGCGGGCCTGGGCGTCGTGTACTGGATCATGGTGGTGTGCGCCGTCGGCGCGCTCGCGCTCGCGCTCCGGACGATGCCCGACGTCGAGCTCGGCCACGAGCTCGAGCCCGCGGAGCGGCGCGAGGAGCGCCAGGCCGTCCCCGCGCCCTCCGGGAGAGCCGTCTCGCGGGAGCCCTGAGCCGGACCGGTTCGCCGGGCCGTCGCCCGGTTGCTAGACTCCGCGCGACGCCGGCCCCGTCGTCGACGGCCGCTCCACGAGGAGTCCCATGGCATCCGCGATCCCGTCGCTGACTCGCGTTCCGGCCGCGGAGAAGGGCCTCACGATCGCCGACTTCCTCGTCCCGGTGCGGGTCGGGGAGCGCGTCTCGCCCCGCGTCCGCGACGCCGTCCTCGTGATCGCCGGTGCGATCCTGATCTACCTGTGCGCCCAGGTCGTGATCCCGCGGCCGGGCAGCCCGGTCCCGTACACGCTCCAGACGTTCGGCGCCCTCGTCGTGGGCGGAGCGCTCGGGATGCGGCGCGGCTTCCTCGCGGCGCTCCTGTACATGCTCGTCGGGCTCGTCGGCGTGCCGTTCTTCGCGGAGCACAAGGGCGGCACCCAGGTGGTGCTCGGCGCGACCGGCGGCTACATCGTGGGCTTCATGCTCGCGGGCGGGCTCGTGGGCCGGCTGGCCGAGCTCGGGTGGGACCGCCGCCTCGGCGGCGCGATCGGCGCGACGCTCCTCGGAACCCTCACGATCTACCTCGTCGGCGTCCCGTGGCTTGCGGTGACGACCGGGATCTCGCTGGGCGACGCGATCCAGGGCGGGATGATTCCGTTCCTCGGCGTCGACGTCGTCAAGGCGATCGCGGCGGCCGTCGTCTTTCCGGCGGCGTGGTGGGTGGTCGGCCGACGGCCCAGCGACCGCTGACGCCCGACCCCGGGCTGTACGGCCCGGGCTCCGAGGCGTGGCGCCTCAACCGCGAGGCCGCGCTGCTGCTCGGCGCGGGTCCCCGGGCGCTGCTGCTCCAGGTCGCGCATCCCCTCGTCGCCGAGGGCGTCGACCAGCATTCCGACTTCCGGTCCGATCCATGGGCGCGGCTCGCCGGCACGCTTCGCTCCTACCTCACGATCGTCTACGGCACGATGGCGCAGGCGCGCGGCGAGATCCGGCGGCTCAACGGCCTCCACCGGTCGATCGCGGGGCCCGTTCGCGATCCCGCGGCGGCGTCACGCTTCGGCGGCGCGTACGCGGCCCGCGACCCCGCGCTCTCGCTGTGGGTCCACGCGACGCTCGTCGATTCGACCCTCGCGACGGTCGACGCCTGGCTCGAGCCGCTCACCCACGACCGCCGCGCGCGGTTCTACGCGGAGACGCTGCCGGTCGGGCGGCTGTTCGGCGTCCCGGACGCCCTGCTGCCGGCCGACATCGACGCGTTCGATGCTTACGTCGCCGGGATGCTGGCCGCCGATGGGCCGGTCCACCCGACTGCCGTCGCGCGCGAGCTCGCCGACGTGATCCTCCATCCGCCGCTCGGCCCCGCGGTCGGTCGCGACCCGGTCGCGGCTCGGCTGGGCGCCGTCGCGGGGCCGCTTGCCGCGGCACTCGACCGGCTGCCGCGGTCAGCGGCGACGTGGCTCCTGGTCCCGTCGCTCGGGCTGCTGCCTGCGGCGCTGCGCGACGAGTACGGGTTCGCGTGGGGTCCGGTCGAGCGGGCGTTGAGCGCGTGGCTCGTGACGGCGTGGCGCCTCGGGCGGCCGCTGTTCCCGGCGTCGGTTCGCTGGTTCCCGCAGGCGCTCGCGGCGGACGCGAGGATGCGGGCGTGAGGCACGCATCGCTGGCGGCGCTGGCGCTGTTCCTCGTGGCGATCGGGGCGTGTGCGGAGCTGCCGCCGTCGCCGACGCCGAGTACCGCGTTGAGCCTCCCCGACGGGCTCGCGCCCGGGCACGTCCTGCTCGCGATCGACAACGCGACCAACTGGCCGGGACTTGCCGACGTCGAGGACCCACGACTCGTCACGCTCACCGCCGGTGGGACGCTGACCGTCAGGATGGCCTCGAACATGCAGCTCCCGGTAACCGTGACCAAGCTCGATCGCCAAGCGCTCGACCGGGCGTGGCAGCTGGTCGGCGGATCGGGGGTCGCGGCGACCGCGGCGCTGGACCTGCCCGGCGTCTTCGACCAGCCGACGACGACCCTCCGCGTCGACGACGGGTCGCGTACGACGAGCCTGTCGATCTACGCGCTGGGGGCGCAACCCGTCGAGGGCCCCGTGCCGGAGCGCGAGGCCTCGCTCCGCTCGGCGGCCGCCCGGCTCCTCGCGGAGCTCGGGCTCATGGCCGGCGAGGACCCGTGGGATCCGCCGGCCGTGCTGGTTTGGATCCAGGCGCCCGCGGATCCCGGGCTCGCCCGGGTCGTGCCGTGGTCGCCGTCGCTCGACCTCGCGACCCCCACGGGCTGCCGCTCGATGCGGCGGTGGAGCAGGATGGCGCCCGCTACGGCGTCGCCATCCGCCCGGTCTACGAGGATCAGCTGGCGACGGTCGACTGCCCCTGAGCCAGGGCCTGCTCGAGGGCCGACGCGTCGAGCGCCGGGAGCGGCACGAGCGGCGCGGGCGCCGCGTCTCGTGCTCCGATCTCGAGGGCGTACCACGCCACGCCGTGCCAGCCGCCGCGCTTCCACCCGATCGCCTCGAACTCGCCGATGGGCCGGTATCCGAGCGACTCGTGGAGCCGCACGGAGCCCGGGTTGGGCAGCGTGACCCCGGCGACGAGCAGGTGCGCGCCCTGCGCGCGCAGGATCGCCACGACCGCCGCCATCGCGGCCCGTCCCAGCCCGTGCCGGGCGAACGCCCGATCGACGTAGACGGTCGTCTCGACGGTCCAGTCGTACGCGGCGCGCTCGCGGTGCCGGGTGCCGTACGCGTACGCCCGGACGACGCCGTCGACCTCGACGACCACCCAGGGCGTCCGCTCGATCGTGCGCGCGATCCGGGCCGCCATGTCGTCGGGCGTCGGCGGTGTCGTCTCGAACGAGATCGCGGTCTCGGCGACATACGGGCCGTAGATCGCGGCGCACGCGGCGCCGTCGTCGGGCGTGGCGAGCCGGACGCGCATCAGTACAGCGTCGGGAACCGCGACCGCCACCCGGCGGCGAGATCGAGCGGCGTCGCCGCATCGAGCGCGTCGAGGAGCGTGCGGGTGTGGACGAGCCCCCAGCGATGGTCCGCGAGGTACCGCCGGAGCGTCGCGAAGAACGTCGCCGTGCCCATCCGCTGGCGCGTGGTGTCGAGCAGGTTGCCGCCCTGGATGTACAGCTGCTCGTAGTAGCAGGCGCCGCTGTACTGGTAGATCGACTTGTCGAGCGTCGACTTCTCGCACCGCGAGGCGCGCCGGGTGCCGGTGAGGTACCGCGCGACGGCATCGGTCAGCGCCTCATCCGCGAACGGCTCGCGCGCCTGGTCGTTGCCGACGAGACCGTAGAACCACTGGTGGCCGATCTCGTGCGTGAGGAGGTAGGGAAGGTTGGCTCGCGGCGCGTTCGCCGGGATCCAGACGATGCCCGGGCCCTCCATCCCGGCGCCGCCCGACGACTGGACGATCCGGAGCGTCGGCCACGGGTACGGGCCGAGCCTCGCCTCCAGCCGGGTGAGGGCGGTCGCGGCCGCGTCCATCCAGGCGGCCGACGGCGTGCCCGGGCGGGTGATGACCCGGACGGTCGTGTCGCCGACGACCCGGGTCCGCTTGCGATAGTCCGTCGCGACGTTGACCACGAGGTCGCGGACGTTCGTCGCGACCCAGGTCGAGGTGCGGCCGTCCGACGACAGCGCCGTCCGCGCGCCGTTCGCGACGACGACGGCGGGCGTGTCGGTCGTGAGCCGGAGCATGACGTGCGGGCTCACGGGCGTGACGAACGGGTCGCCGAAGTTCGGGCGCGAGAACCGCGTCGTGCGGCTGATCCACGGCACCCAGCGGTACAGGCTCGACACGCCGTTGGCACGGGTGAACAGCCAGGTCGAGCCGCTCGTCGTCGAGCGGAGCGTCGCGCGGAAGGACATCGAGATCCGGACGGTCGCTCCCGTCCCGAGGACGCCGCCGAACGGAACCGTGATCGTCTGTCCCACGCGCGTCGCCGGCACCGGCGTCCCGTCGACGGTGACCCTGCCGAGCGCCACGCCGCCCAGCGGACCCATCGTCGTGTTGAGGCGGACGCGGTCGACCGCCTGCGGCGACTGGTTCGTCGCCGTGATCCGGACCGTGCCCCTGAGCACGCGGGCGGCGATCCGGAGCGTCGCGACGACGTCGTAGGTCGCGCGCATCGACATCGTGCTGCGGTTCACGGTCCCCGGGACGAGCGCCGACGCCGAGACGACCGGCCGGCTCGCGACCCTGGCGCCCGAGCCGGGATCCGCGGCTGCGGCGGGCGGGACCACGACGCCGATCGTGAGCGCGGACGCCGCGAGCGCGAGGAGCGTCCGATGGCGGATCGACGGTCCGGACATCGCCCGATGCTACCCCGGTGCCCGATACTCGGGCCATGCACGACGTGGCGCCCGCCGAGCCCGCGGCCCCGGTCCGCGGCGACGGGCCTGGCCTGCTCCGCGCGATCGGGACGCGGCTGCCGGACGTCAGGCTGATCACGGACCGCTCGGACCTCGAGCCGTACCGGCGCGACGAGACCGCCTACCTGCGCGGTGGGCTGCCGCTCGCCGTGGCGCTGCCTGCGTCGACCGCCGAGGTCGCCGGCCTCGTCCGGCTGTGCGCGGCGCACGACGTCCCGATCGTCCCGCGCGGCGCGGGCACCGGGCTGTCCGGCGGCGCGGTCGGCATCGAGGGTGCCCTGACGATCTCGTTCATGCGCATGGATCGGATCCTCGAGATCGACGCCGGCAACCTCACGGTCACGACACAGCCGGGCGTGATCAACGCGACGCTCAAGCAGGCGGTCGCCGAGCACGGGCTGTTCTATGCCCCGGACCCCGCGTCGTACGCGATGTGCTCGATCGGCGGCAACCTCGGCACGAACGCCGGCGGGCTGTGCTGCGTCAAGTACGGCGTGACGCGCGACGCCGCGCTCGGGCTCGAGGTCGTCATGGCGGACGGGGCGGTCCTGCGGCTCGGCGGCAAGAACGTGAAGGACGTCGCGGGCTACGGCCTCATCCCGCTGCTCGTCGGCAGCCAGGGCACGCTCGGCCTGATCACCGAGGCGACGCTGCGCCTCCTGCCCGCACCCGCGCCGCGCGCGACGCTGCTGTCGTTCTTCCCGTCGCTCGTCGCCGCGGGAGAGGCCGTGGCGGGGCTGACCGCCGCGGGGCTGCGGCCGGTGACGCTCGAGCTGCTCGACCGGACGACGATCCGGGCGGTCGACGACGCGTTCGGTCTCGGGCTCGATCGGGACGCCGCGGCGATGCTGCTCGTCGAGTCGGATGCGGCGGGCGGCGGTGCCGATTCGGAGCTGGACGCCGCGGTCGCGGTCTGCGAGGCCGCCGGCTCGACCTTCGTCCTGCGCGCGGCCGATGCGCAGGAGGCCGACTGGCTGCGCGAGGCCCGCCGCAGGGCGCACTACGCGCTCGAGCAGCAGGGGGTCGCGCGGATGGAGGACATCGGGGTGCCGCGCTCGCGCGTGCCGGACATGCTCGCCGAGATCGAGCGGATCGGGGAGCGCCACCGGATCCGGATCGGGGCGTTCGGGCACGCCGGCGACGGCAACCTCCACCCCACGTTCGTGCTGCCGCGCGACGAGGACGAGGAAGCCGCGGTCGCGCGGCTCGAGGCGGCGCGCGTGGACCTGTTCGAGGCGGCCCTCGCGCTCGGCGGCACGGTCACCGCCGAGCATGGGATCGGCCTCGCGAAGCGCGCGTGGCTGCCGCGCCAGCGCGGCGAGGCGGCGGTCGAGGTGATGCGCTCGATCAAGCGGGCGCTCGACCCGCGCGACCTCCTCAACCCCGGCCGGGTCCTGTGACACCGTAGGTGGCACGGGCCGCGCCGAGGATGCGCGGCATGGAAGCCCGAGTCTTCACCGCCGAGACCACGCCCACCCACCTCCGCCCGCTGCCGTCCGCTCCGTCGGTTCGCGTCGCGGGCGACCGGATCCTCGTCGAGCGGATCGTGCTGACCGACGGCGGCCTCGCGGCCGCGCTCGCGCAGCGCGAGGAATCGGACCGAGCCGCCGTCGTCGAGCGCGCGCTGCGCGTCGGGCTCATCGCCATCCAGGACGCCTCGACGTCGGTCGACACGGACGTCGTCCGGCGCGAGTTTGAGAAGCTCGTCGCCCAGACGACCGCGGCGAACCAGGAGGCGGCGCGTGCCCTCGAGGAGGTGCTGCGGGCCAATTTCGCGGACGGCGACGGCCGGCTGCCGCGCACGCTCGAGCGGTTCCTGGGCGACAAGGGCGCGCTGAAGTCGCTGGTCGACGAGCTGTTCGACGAGACGCGCCGGGACTCCGCGATCGGGCGCATCGGCGGACTGCTCGGCACGTACTTCGACGGCGACAGCAGCCGGCTCGCCCGGCTGCTCGATCCGACGCGCATGGGCTCGCCGCTCCACCAGTTCCGCCAGGAGATGTCGGACGGGTTCCGGCTGCTCCACGAGCGGCTCGCCGCGCTCGAAGCGGCGAGCAAGGCGCGTGCCGACGAGCGGTCACGATCGGCCGCGAAGGGCGGCGACTTCGAGGTGCTGCTCGAGGGCATGCTCGGCGAGCTTGCGCGCGGCGCGGGCGACCTCATCGAGCGGACCGCCACGGAGACCGGCGCGATCGTCGGCTCCAAGAAGGGTGACTTCGTCGTGACGCTCGACCCGCGGCTGACCCACGGGGCGGACGTCCGCGTCGTCCTCGAGGCGAAGGATCGCGCGATGTCACAGCGGGCGATGCGCGAGGAGCTGCGCGAGGCGCGCGAGAACCGAGGCGCCACGGTCGCGGTCGCGGTGTGGTCGAGCCGGCACGCGCCGGCTGGCGTGGCGCCGTTCGCGGTCCTCGGCGAGGACGTCCACGTCGTGATCGACCCCGCCGCCCCCGACCGCGCGTACCTCGAGGCCGCGGTCCGGCTGGCGCGGCTGCTCGCGCTCGCGACCCTCGGCGAGCGCGAGGTCGAGGTCGACGCACAGGCGATCGCGAAGGCGCTCGCCGGCGTGAAGCAGCAGCTCGAGGCGATCCGTGCGATGAAGACGCAGCTCACCTCGGTCGCGGGCGTCACGAAGCAGGTCGCGGATGGCCTGGACACGATGCGGGCCGGCATCCTGGCGCGGGTCGCCGAGGCCGAGGGCGAGCTCAAGGCGGTCCAGGCGGCGCCGTGCTGACGGGTCGCGCTGCAACGTCGATGCAACGCATCATCCGATCGCGGTAGCGCAGACCCGGACGTCTGGGCGATACTCGCGCGGTCCGCGGGGCCGTCACCCTGCGGGCAGGCGACGGCGCAAGCAGGACCCCCTTGACGCCGTGCCGCTCCCGGCAGACGGAGGGACCATGCGTCGCGCCAGCCCCCTGGCCCTCGCCGCTCTGCTCGCCCTCGCGGTGAGCCCGATCGCCGCTCTTCCGGCCGCGGCCGCGCCCGCGCCGCGGTTCGCCGCGCTCCCCGAGGACTCGGCGAAGGCGAAGGACAAGCTCACCGCCGACGGGCGGTACATCGTCGAGCTCAAGGGCGACGGCGACGTCGACAAGGCGAAGGGCCGGGCGGCGAAGCTCGGCGTCAAGGCGGACCACACGTTCCGCAACGTGATGAAGGGCTACTCGGCGCACCTCGATGCCACGCAGCTCGCGCAGGTGCGGTCGGACCCCGACGTCGCGAGCGTCGTCCCGGACGAGGTCATCTCGATGACGGGCCAGACGAAGCCCACGGGCATCCGCCGCGTGAACGTCCCGGAGAACGCGATCGCCAACGTGAACGGCATCGACGGCACGGCGGCCACGGGCGAGCGGGTCGACGCGGACGTCGCCATCGTCGACACCGGCATCGACAAGACCCATCCCGACCTGAACGTCGCCGGCGGGATCAGCTGCTCCACGGACAACCCCAACGCTTGGGGCGACCCGAACGGCCACGGGACGCACGTCGCGGGCACGGTGGGCGCCCTCGACAACGGCTATGGCGTCGTCGGCGTCGCGCCCGGCGTCCGCCTGTGGGCGGTCCGGATCCTCGACCCTGCCGGCGACGGCCTGATCTCGTGGTACGTCTGCGGGCTGGACTGGATCCGCGCGCAGCGCGACCCGGTGGATCCGACCCGGCCGCTCATCGAGGCCGTGAACATGTCGGTCGCCAAGCCCGGCAAGGACGACAACAACTGCGGCAACACGATCGACGACGCGATGCACAAGGCGATCTGCCGCCTCGTGGCGTCCGGCGTGACGGTCGTCGCGGCGGCGGGCAACAACCACTTCAACGCGGCCAACCTGAAGCCCGCGAGCTACAACGAGGTCATCACGGTCTCGGCGCTCGCCGACACCGACGGCGTGCGCGGCGGTCTGGGCGGCGCGTCCTGCTACTCGTGGGGCGGCTACGACCAGGACGACACGTTCGCCGACTTCTCGAACTACGGCGGCGACGTGGACATGATCGCGCCCGGCAAGTGCATCTGGTCGACCTTGCCCGGCAATCGCTACGGGTACATCAGTGGCACGTCGATGGCCGCGCCGCACGTCACCGGCGCGGCCGCCCTCTACAAGGCCTCACGCCCGCTCGCCACCCCGGCCGAGGTCAAGGCGGCGCTACGCGCCTCGGGGACGCTCGACTGGAAGACGTCCACGGACCCCGATTCCGTCCATGAGCCGCTGCTCGACGTGTCCCACCTCGTCGCGCTCGGTGACTACGCGCTCGACACGACGCCCGGCGTGGGTGGCACGCTCAGTGGGATCGCCGGCGGCAGCTACGCCGTGCCGCTGCTGGTGACGCGCGCGGAGGACTTCGCGGGCGACGTGACCCTGTCGCTCGATCCCGGCGCCCCGTTCACACCGACGCTCGAGACGCCGCTCCTGAGCGGCCACGACGCGGTGTCGTCGACGCTCGACTTCACGATCCCGGCCTCCACCCCGAGCGGCACGTACCAGATCACCGTCCATGCGTCCGACGGGACGCGCGATCGAACGTCGATCTACCCGATCACCGTGGACGCGGACGCCCCGGGGTCGAGCGCGCCGACGATCCACCTGCGGGGCCCGGCGCTCAGCGGCACGGGGACGCCCGGCTCGGCGACGTGGCCGGCCGCGCCGGATGCCGGCAGCGGCGTCGCCCGCTACGAGGTGAGGTGGCGGGTCGACGGGACGCTCGGGACGACCACGAAAGTCGCGAGCGGATCCACCCTCGCGGCGAACCGGACGCTCAGCGCCGGCCACACGTACGCGCTCCGGGTCCGGGCGGTCGACGCCGCGGGCAACACCGGCCCGTGGACCGAGTCGGCACCGTTCAAGCCGGGCATCGTCCAGGACACCAGCCCCGCCCTCGTCCGCCACGGCGCCTGGAGCCGGGGCACGAACACGAGCGCCTCGGGCGGCACGACGCTGTTCAGCCGGAGCGCCGGCGCCTCGATCGAGACGACGTTCACCGGCCGGTCGTTCGCCGTCGTCTCGACCCTCGGCCCGAGTCGGGGCCAGGCCCGGCTGTACATCGACGGGGTCCTCGTCACGACCCTGCGGACGCACGCGACGACCCGCAGCTTCCGGCGCATCGTGTTCGCGCGGACGTGGGCGTCGGCCGCCCCGCACAGGGTGAAGGTCGTCGTCCTCGGCCAGCCGGCGAAGCATCCGCGCTTCGACCTCGACGCCCTGGTGATCGTCCCGTAGGTGTAGCGCGACGGCCGGTCCGGTCATGGCCGGGACGGTTGCGAGCGGTGGTAGAGTCGCGTTCCGGTCCGGCCGGTCGGCCGGGATCCCGCCATGCACCCGGACCGCGACCTTGGAGCACTGCCGTGGCACGCTCGATGTGGAAGGGGGCCATCCAGTTCGGCCTCGTCACGATCCCCGTGAAGCTCTACACGGCGACGGAGTCGGACTACACGATCCGCTTCAACATGCTCCACGAGCCGGACCTGTCGCGGATCCAGATGAAGGTCTGGTGCCCCGAGGACGAGAAGGTGATCTCGCGTTCGGAGACGGTGAAGGGCTACGAGTACGCGCCCGACCAGTACGTCGTCATCACCGACGACGATCTCGAGAAGGTGCCGCTCAAGACCGTGCGCTCGATCGAGATCGAGCAGTTCACGCCGCGTGACGAGGCCACCCGACAGCACGCGCAGTTCACGAAGCAGGCCTACTACATCGAGCCCGACAAGATCGGGCGAAAGGCCTTCTACCTCCTTCGTGAGGTGCTCCAGGAGAAGGGGCTCACGGCGATCTGCAAGGTCGTGATCCGCGACCGCGAGGCGCTCGCCGCGATGGACCCGTTCGAGGACACCATGGTCCTCACCACGCTCCACTGGCCCGACGAGATCCGGTCGACGAAGGAGCTCGACCTGCCCGCCGAGGAGTTCGACTTCAAGCCGGCCGAGCGCAAGATGGCCGAGCAGCTCGTCGAGGCGATGACCGACGACTTCGACGCGACGAAGTACAAGGACGAGTACCGCGAGGCGCTGCTCAAGGTCATCGAGGCCAAGGTCGAAGGCGTCGAGATCAAGGCGCCCGAGCCCGAGGAGGAGAGCGCGAGCCTCGTCGACCTGATGAAGCTCCTCCAGGACTCGGTGAAGCAGGCGACCGACCAGAAGTCGAAGGGCGCGCCGGTCTCGGTTGCCGATGCCAAGAAGGAGCGCGAGGCGCGGCCGGCCGCGTCGCGGTCGAAGGCGAACACGAAGGCGGCGAAGGCGTCGGCGGACGAGGACGAGGCGGAGGACGCGAAGCCCGCTCGCCGGCGCAAGACCGCCTGACGGTCAGCGCGCGGAGAGCCAGAGGTCGTCCCAGCGTCCGTTCTCGCGCAGCTCGTCGGCGCCTGCCCGGAACAGGAACCGGCGCATCTCCATCGCCTCGCGCGCGGCCTCGGGCGTCGTCGCCTGGAACTGGACCGACGAGCCCGGGGCGAGCTGGCCGAGCCGGTCGACGTCCGCCGTGATCGCGACGGCGATCACCGGGTAGCCGCCGGTCGGCTGGTGGTCGACGAGCAGGACGATCGGCAGCCGGTCGGGCGGCAGTTGCACGGTGCCCGCGACGACGCCGTGCGACGCGAGCTCCGCCACGGGACCCCCGGCGATCGGCGGCCCCTCGAGGCGCAGGCCGACCCGGTCGCTCGAGGTGCTGACCGACCACGCCGTCGCGAGCAGCGCATCCAGCGCCTCCGTCCCGAGGTAGGCCGCGTGCGGCCCGGGCAGGACCCGGATGGGTCCGGGCGTCGGCGCAGGGTCGCCGGGCCAGCTGCGCGGCGGGAGCGTGAGCTCGTCGGCCGGTGCGCCGGCGCGCAGGCGGTCGCCGCGCGCGAGTGGCCGGCCCTCGAGGCCGCCGAACTTGGCGCCCAGGGCGGTCGAGCGCGATCCCAACACCTCGGGCACGTCGACGCCGCCCGGGACGGCGAGGTACCCGCGCGCGCCGGTCGCCGGGCCGTCGAGGAGGAGCGTGTCGCCCGGCTGGAGCGTGAACGTCGTCCCGGGAGCCACGGCCACGCCGGTGTTCGCGACACGACCGCCGATCCCGCCCGCGAGCCCGACGGTCACGCGCGCCAGCGCGACGAGCGTCGGGCCGGCGATCGTCAGCTCGAGCGCGGCAGCATCGACGGCGTTCCCGGCGAGCGCGTTGGCGATCGCCATCGACCACCGATCGGCCGCGCCGCCGCCGGTGATGCCCTCGCCCGCCATGCCCGGGCGACCGCCGTCCTGGATCGTCGTCAGCAGGCCGGGATCGACGACCTCCAGGACCTCGGGACCGCTCATCGCCGCGGCACGAAGCGCACGCGATCGCCGGGGCGGAGACGGGCCGGCGGGGTGGCTCCGGGATCGAACATGCGCGCGTCGGTCCGGCCGAGGATACGCCAGCCGCCGGGCGACGCCTGCGGATACACGGCCGTCATCGGCCCCGAGATGGCGACGGATCCGGCCGGGACGCGGACGCGCGGCGTGGCGAGCCTCGGGACGATGAGCCGCGCATGGACCTCGCCGAGATACGCGAACCCCGGCGCGAACCCCAGGAACAGCACCTCGTACTCGGTGGCGGCGTGAAGCTCGATGACCTCGTCGGGCCGGAGACCCAGCTCGACCGCGACGAGCTCGAGGTCCGGACCATCGTCGCCGCCGTACGCGACCGCGAGCTCGTGGAGCGACGCGGCGTGCGGTTCGGCCCCGCCGGTAGAGGCGACCGCCAACGCCGCCTCGACGACCTCCCGCGCCGTGTCCGCCTGGGTCCGCGCCGGGTCGAACGGCACGAGGACGCTGGCGGCGGCGGCCACGGGCGCATCGATGCCGGGTTCCTGCTCGCGTGCCCTTTCGATCGCCGCGGCGAGGACGCGTGCGCGCCGGGCGTTCGCGACGCTGACCGTGTCGGCCAGCTCCACGAGCAGCGCCGCATCCCCGAACGGCACGATCCGCGGGCCCATCAGCCGGGGGCGCGGACCTCGACGCCCGCCGCCTCCAGCGCCTCGCGCACCGCCCGCGCGCGAGCGGCGGCGCCGGGCAGGTCGCCGTGGACGCAGATGGTGTCCGCGCGCAGGCGGAGCCGCGACCCGTCGCGTGCGCGGAGCTCGCCGCGGGCGATCGCGACGGCCTGGGCCGCCGCGAGCTCCGGCGTGTCCAGCAATGCGTCGTCGTGCTCCCGCGAGCGGAGTGAGCCGTCGGGCTCGTAGGCACGGTCCGCGAACGCTTCCTCGGCGACTCGGAGCCCGGCGGCCTTGCCCGCGGCGACGAGCGAGGAGCCGGCGAGGCCGACGAGCACGAGCGAGGAATCGAACGCCGCGACGGCAGCGGCGATCGCGTTCGCGGCCTCGCGATCCCGTGCGGCGCGGTTGTACAGCGCGCCGTGCGGCTTCACATGCCGCAGCGCCGTGCCCGCGGCGCCCGCAAACGCCGAGACGGCCCCGACCTGGTAGAGCACGGACGCCTCGATCTCGTCGGCCGCCAGCGCCATCGGGCGCCGCCCGAACCCCGCGAGATCCGGGTACCCCGGATGGGCGCCGACGGCGGCCCCGTGACGCACGGCGAGGGCGACCGTCCGCGCGATCGTGGCCGGGTCGCCGGCGTGGAGGCCCGCGGCCACGTTCACCGACGTCACGTGCGGGATGAGCGCGGCATCCTCGCCCAGCGGCCAGGCGCCGAAGGACTCGCCGACGTCCGCGTTCAGGTCGATGCGCACCCGCCGATGGTAGACGCCCCGCCATGCGTCAGCGGAAGGCCAGCTGCCCCGTCGCGCGCAGCCACGCCACGGACGCACCCACCAGGACCGTGCCGATGACCCCGAACAGCGCCTGCAACGGCGACAGCTCGGGGAGGACGGCCACCTGGACGAGGATCCAGATCACGAGCCCCGTCCCGAGGATGCCGGTCAGCCACGGCGCCACCGGATGCCGCGCGACCGACAGCCCGGCGAGCAGCAGCATCCCGATGCCGTTCACGAACAGCAGGTACAGGCCCGGCACGACGTACGAACCGAAGATCGTCGCCTCGATCCAGCCCGGCGGAAGGCCGACGGCGGCGCCCGTCGGGTCCTGGAGCATCGAGAGGCCGACGGGGATGGCGCCCACGGCCGTGAAGCCCTCGAGCGCGATCGCGATCCAGACCCAGCGCGGGCGGGGCACCGGGCGGGCGGGCTGGCGAAGGACGAGGCTGGTCATGGCGTTCCTCCCGGGTCGCGCTACGCTGCGATCTCGACCCTACGGTCGCGTCCGCCGGCCGCCGCGCCATCGGCCGTTCGTCGCCGCCGCGCAGGCCGAGGAGCCCGAACCGAGCCCGAACCGAGCCCGAACCGTGTCCCCCGGGAGGCCGCCGTGTCGCCATCGATGCTGTCGACCCCGCCGCCGCCGACCTGGCCCTCGCTCGGCCTCAACATCCCGTTCACCGAGCGTTCGATGGACGGCGCGACACCCCGCTGGGCCGACATCCTCGCGATGGCGCACGCGGCCGCGGACGCCGGGTTCGACGCGGTGTGGATCTCCGATCACGTCGGGTTCGGCGATCCGGACGAGGAGTGGAGCGGCGCCTGGGAGTGCTGGACGCTCCTGTCCGCGCTGGCTGCGTCAACGACCCGGGTGCGCCTCGGGACCTACGTGCTCGCGATGCCGTACCGGAACCCGGCGCTCCTCGCGAAGATGGCGGAGACGCTCGACGAGGTCTCCGGAGGCCGGCTCATCCTCGGCATCGGCGCCGGCTGGAACGAGCCCGAGTTCGCGTCGTACAACTTCCCGTGGAAGCGCCGGTTCGACCGGTTCGAGGAGGGACTGCGGATCGTCGCCGGCATGCTGCGCGACGGGCGCGCGACGGTGGACGGGCGGCTGGAGCGCGCGTCGTCCGCTCGGCTGGAGCCGCGCGGACCGCGGCCAGAGGGGCTGCCGCTGCTGGTCGGCGCGGGGGGACCGCGGATGCTGCGCCTGACGGCGGAGCTGGGCGACGAGTGGAACGCCGGCATGCGGCCGCCGTGGGAGTTCGCGGAAGGGTGCGCGGAGCTCGATGCCGCCCTGGACGAGGTGGGTCGCGATCGGTCATCGATCCGCCGCTCCGTCGAGGCGATGGTCCGGCCCGGTGGCGACGCACCCGCGGACGATGTCGACCGACTCGGCTCCGGGGATCGGCCGATCTCGGGCCCGCCCGACGCCATCGCGGCGGCGTTGGACCGCTACCACGACCTGGGCGCCGACCACGTCCAGGTGCAGCTGCGCCCGAACCGCGTCGAGACGGTCGCTTCGCTTCGTCCCGTCATCGAGCGCCTCGCCGCTCGTCGGTAGGCCGGGACTCGGAGCTCCGGTTCGCGGGTCGGGTTGCGCAGCGGCGCACGGTCGAGTCCGGCGCGTCGTCCCATGAGCGTTGTCGCCCACCATTTCGGACGATGACGACCGCTATCCACGAGCTGCCGCGGCGGTGGCGCCAGAACGTTTCGGCGGTGACCGAATGGCGTCTCCGACCCCGCGTTTGGACGCGTTCGGCCACCGTCGACCGGCGCGGACCCGGATACCGGTCACCAGCCTCGGATTTGGCGGGCCCCCGGCCGACGTCGGCCGCACAGGAAGGCCGGGCGCATGGCCGATACTCGCCGCATGCCCCTCGAGGAGTACCGGCGAAAGCGCAACTTCGGCAAGACGCCGGAGCCCGCGCCCGGGCACGTCGCGACCGCGGCGCCCGGACCCGGCGCTCGCCGGCGGTTCGTGATCCAGCGGCACCGCGCGACGCGCCTTCACTACGACTTCCGGCTCGAGATCGACGGCGTCCTCGTCTCGTGGGCCGTGCCGAAGGGCCCGACCCTCGACAACACGATCCGGCGCATGGCGGTCCACGTCGAGGATCACCCGATGGAGTACTTCGACTTCGAGGGCGTGATCCCGGCGAAGCAGTACGGCGCCGGCGACGTGATCGTGTGGGACTGGGGGACGTGGGAGCCCGAGGAGGAGACGCCCGACCCCGCGAAGGCGATCGAGGACGGCGAGCTGAAGTTCCGGATCTACGGCGAGAAGACGAAAGGCCGGTTCACGATCGTCCGCACGAGCCGCCGCCCGGGCAGCGCCCCCCGGACCGCCTTCGAGGACGACGAGGGCGAGCAGTGGCTGCTGATCCACAAGCGCGATGAGGTCGCCACGCCCGGCTGGGACGCCGAGGACCTCCCGCAGAGCGTCAAGTCCGGCCGGACCAACGACCAGGTGAAGGCGAACGCGCCGGCGATCTGGATCTCGGAGATGCCGGCGGCGTCGGCGGAGATCGACCTGAGCGGCGCGAAGCCTGCGCCCATGCCTCGCTACCTCGAACCGATGAAGGCGACCCTCGCGACGAAGCCGTTCCGCGACGAGGACTGGCTGTTCGAGGTCAAGTGGGACGGCTACCGCGTCGAGGCGGTGGTCCGCGACGGCAAGGTCAGCCTCTTCACCCGCAACGGCCACGACGCCGAGACGTACTTCCCGCGCCTGCTGGATCCACCGACGTGGATCGACGCGAAGGAGGCGATCGTCGACGGCGAGGTCGTCGCGCTGGACGACCGCGGACGACCCGACTTCAGCCTGCTCCAGGAGCGGATCAGCGTCGGCCGCACGGGCCGGCCGGTCCCGCTCGTGTTCCAGGCGTTCGATCTGCTGTACCACGACGGCCGATCCCTGCTCGACGTCGCCCTCGAGGACCGCAAGCGGATGCTCCAGCTCGTCCTCCGGCCGACGACGCGGGTCCAGCTGGCGCAGCCCATCGACACGGAGGGCCTCGCCTTCTTCGAGGCGGTCAAGGCGCAGGAGCTCGAGGGGATCGTCGCGAAGCACCGCCGTTCGCGCTACGAGCCCGGTCGACGCTCCAATGCCTGGCTCAAGATCAAGGCGCGGCCCGAGCAGGAGCTCGTCGTCGGTGGCTGGACGCCGGGCGAGGGGAACGCGAAGGAGCTCGGCGCCGTCGTCGTCGGCGTGTACGACGGCGAGCGGCTCCAGTTCTGCGGCAAGGTCGGCTCGGGGTTCGACGGGCGGACCCGGAAGGACGTCCGCGCGCGTCTGGAGGCGCTGGAGACGGACACACCGGCCTTCGACCCGGCCCCGTCGTCCGACTACCGCGGCCGCTGGGGCGGCGACCTCGCCGGCGTCCGCTGGACTCGCCCGGAGCTCGTGATCCGCGCCGAGATCGGCGGCTGGACCCGCGACGGGCACGTCCGCCAGACGGCGTTCAAGGGCATCGAGCCGGGCCGCGACCCGCGCGAGGTCGTGCGCGAGCGCGCGGTGGATCCGGCGAAAGCCGAACGCGAGGCGGAGGCAGCGGAGCTCGCCGCGGTGCCGGTTGCGCACGACCCGCCGGATGCCGAAGACTCGACCCCGATGCCCACGACGAAGCGACGCCCGACCACGAAGCCCGCGCCCGCGGCGGCCTCGCGCAGCACCCGGACGCCGGCCGCGACCGAGGTCGACCCCGCCTGGCGGGTGTCCGACGCCGAGCTCGACGCCCTCGCGCGCCTGAAGGCCGAAGGCACCTGGACCGTGAGCGGCGTCGACCTCAAGCTGACCAATCTCGACAAGGTCCTGTTCCCGGCGCGCGACGACCGCGACGAGGCGTCGGTCACCAAGCGTGACCTCATCGGCTACTTCGCCCGCATCGCGCCCGCGATGCTGCCGCACCTCGTGAACCGGCCGCTCAACCTCCATCGCTACCCCAACGGGGCGGGTGCCCCGGGGTTCTGGCAGAAGGACATCCCGTCGACCGCGCCGCGATGGCTGACCATCTGGCACGAGACCGGCTTTCGCGAGCGCGAGGACCGCGAGGCGAACGACCACCTGGTCGCGGACCGCGCGGCGACGCTGTGCTGGCTCGGCAACCAGGCGGCGTTCGAGATCCACGCCTGGACCTCGACGCTCGACGAGCCGTGGACGCCGACCTTCGCGCTGATCGACATCGATCCCGGCACGAGGACGACCTGGGAGGAGACCCTGACCCTCGCGCGCCTCTACCGGACGGCGCTCGGGCACCTCGGCGTGCGCGCGTATCCCAAGCTCACGGGCAGCCGCGGGATCCAGGCGTGGATCCCGATCGAACGGGGCCGGTACACGTACCAGGACACGAGCGACTGGGTCGAGAAGCTGTCGAGGGCCGTCGGCTCGAGCGTGCCCGACGTGGTGTCCTGGGAGTGGTCGAAGGCCGACCGCGGCGGCAAGGCGCGCCTCGACTACACCCAGAACGCGCCGATCAAGACGCTCGTCGCCCCGTACGCCGTGCGGCCGCGACCCGGGGCGCCGTGCTCCGCGCCCATCCGGTGGGAGGAGCTGGACGACTCGGACCTCGAGCCCGGCCGCTGGACCGTCCGCGACCTGCCCGGGCGGGTCGCCGAGGTCGGCGACCTGTGGGCCGGGCTCCAAGAGGACGCGCAGCCGCTGCCGCCGCTCTGACGACCGACGGCGTCACGCCACCCGGATCGACTGGACCCACTTCACCCATTCGAGGCCGCGGTGGTCCGGCGCGACGAGCCGCAGCGGCGCCCCGTTCTCGTGGGGGAGGGGACGCCCGTCGATCGACCAGGCGAGGACCGCACGCCGCGCGTCCGCGATCGGGAGCTCGGCCGACCAGCCGGTGACCGCGACGAACTCGATCGTGGTCGCGGCGGCTGCCGCACCCGCCCGGTCGCGGCGGCTGCCGCACCCGCCCGGTCGAGCAGGCGCCTGACCGGGATCCCGGTCCAGGCAGCGTCGACGGCCCAGCCGGACGTGCAGTCCAGGATCGCCCGCACCTCGCTCGGCGCGTCGGCGCGCAGCTCGGCGAGGGACACGTCCAGCTCGCGGTCGACGCGGCCCGTGACACGCACGCGTAGCACCGCCGGCCCCGGGCGACCCACGATCCTTCAGGGATACCCCGTAACGCGCAGGCGGGCCGCGGCCGGTTTCCGCGGGACGCGCCGCCGGAGACGATCCGGGTCGGCGACGGGCTCCTCGACGACGACCGCCGCCACGGCCCGGACCACCGGCAGCGCGCCGACGGCACCCGGGACCTCGCGGGCACTCGCCCGCCTCGGACCGGGGTCGTCGCAGGGCGATCCCCCAGGGAGGTTGCGCCATGCGCAAGCCGATCCTGCTCCTCGCCGCCGTGGCCCTCGGGACCGCGGCCTGCAGCGCGTCCAGCGGCACCTCGGCGCCGTACGCGCCGACCGTCGCGCCGCCCGCGCACCACGATCCGACGCCCGCTCCGGCCACGTACCCGCCGGAACCGCAGGCGCCGGCGACGCCGTACGACGGCGTGACGTACCAGGATCCGGGCGTGAACCCGTTCGTGCCGGCCGACCGCGACCGCCAGTCCACCTTCGGCCTCGACGTCGACACGGCGTCGTACACGATCGCGCAGCGCTACGTCGCCGACGGCAACCTGCCCGACCCGGCGTCCGTCCGCGTCGAGGAGTTCGTGAACAGCTTCGACCAAGGCTACGCCGCGCCCGAGGATGGGACGTTCGCGATCACCGCCGACGGCGGTCCGAGCCCGTTCCTCGCCGAGGACGAGGTCCTCCTGCGCATCGGCGTCAAGGCGAGGACCGTCGCGCGGCCGGAGCGGCCCGACGCGTCGCTCACGTTCGTCATCGACACGTCCGGGTCGATGGCCCGCGAGGACCGGCTCGAGCTCGCGAAGCAGTCGCTCCGCTTCCTCGTCGACCGGCTGCGGCCGCGGGACACCGTGGCCATCGTCGCGTTCGGCACCGACGCCCAGGTGCTGCTGGAGCCGACGCGGGCATCGGACCGGGAGCGAATCCTCTCGGCGATCGACCAGCTCGAGCCCGGCGGCTCGACCAACGCCGAGGCCGGGCTGCGGCTCGGCTATCAGCTGGCTGCCGAGACGCTCGACGACGCCGGCATCAACCGCGTGATCCTCGCGTCGGATGGCGTCGCGAACATGGGCGCGGTCGACCCGGCGCAGATCCTCGCGCGCATCCGGCCCGATGCCGAGGCCGGCGTCCAGCTCGTCACCGTCGGCTTCGGGATGGGCAACTACAACGACGTGCTCATGGAGCAGCTCGCGGACAAGGGCGACGGCTTCTACGCCTACGTCAACACGTTCGAGGACGCCCAGAGGCTGTTCGGCACGAAGCTCGTGTCGACGCTCGACACGGTGGCGCTCGACGCCCGCGCCCAGGTCGAGTTCAACCCCGACGTCGTCGAGGCGTACCGGCTCCTGGGCTACGAGAACCGGGACATCCCGGACCAGCAGTTCCGCGACGACGAGGTGGACGCGGGGGCGATCGGCGCCGGGCACGCGGCCACCGCGCTGTATGCCCTGCGGCTGACCGGCGGCGGCGAGGGCGTGTTCGACAAGGGGACGATCGGGACGGTCCGCGTCCGCTGGACGGACCCGGCGACTCGCAAGGCGGGCGAGGTCGCGCGCGAGGTGCGCATCGACAGCCTCGCCAAGGCATTCGAGGCGACGGCGCCCGCGTTCAAGCTCGACGCGATCGTCGCAGCCGCCGCCGAGCGCTTCCGCCAGAGTCGCTGGGCGCAGCGCTACGACGTCCGCGACGTCGCGACCCTTGCGGCCGAGCAGCGCCGCGACCTCCCGGACACCGAGCAGGTCGACCGGCTGCTGACGATGCTCGACCAGGCCGCACGCCTCGAGCGCTAGGCCCTCGACCGAACCGTCCCGCACCGGGCGCTCGTATCGCTCGGTGTCGGAGGCGGGACACCGCCTCTTGACCGCCCGGGATGCCGGCCGGTGTCGTGGAGGAGCGACGCCGGTCGGCGACCGGGTGCGTTCACGTTCGGCATCGCGGCCGCCATTCCGCCGGGCGAGTCATCGCGCGGGCGACGTCAACGCCAGGCACGGACGCCCGACGGCAACGGGTAGGGTTGCGCGAAGAACCCGAGCAGCGGCTCGCCCGTCGACTGCGACACGTGGATCCGCTGCCGGAGCGGCCGCCCGTCGTCGGGCTCGACGTAGGCGCGAAGCTCGACCGAGTCGTCGCCCGGGTGGTTCGGGTCGTAGATCCGGATCGTGACCTGCGAGCCATCGTCGGCCGCGGCGTAGCCGTACGCCAGCACCTGGTGGTTCTGGGTCAGGTCCCAGGGCGAGCCGCTGGTCGTGCGGACGAGCCCGACCGGGCACAGATGCCGGCCCTCGAGGACGGCGCGGATGCACGGCCACTCGCGGTCCATCGTCTCGACGCGGGGCGGCTCGCGGCGGAGCAGCGCGGCGAGCCCGGTCGGCGGATCCGGCCGGAGTGCCATCAGGTCCAAATAGCGGAGCGGCACCTTCAGCCAGTCGAGCGACTGGACCTGGCGGCGCACGATCGCCCGGAACGGCGCCGAACCGTTCGCTGGCTGCGGGCGTCCCGAGGCGGACAGGCCGGCCTCGAACAGGTCCCGGACTGTCATCACCATCCCGCCACACAGCCCGGCCGCGGCATCGCCGACCCCGACGACGCGGGTGTCGACCGGCCCGAGCCGCATCGTCGGTCCGGGCGCCCAGCGGTTGGCGAACGAGAACCCGTGGGTGCTGGGCAGGAAGCCCGGCACGTCGGACCCGTGCATCAGCCGGCGCCCGACCCCGCGAGCTCCTCGGCCAGGAGCTTCGCCAGCTCGCGCGCGTTCGTGGAGCCGTAGTTCGCGTAGCAGTTGTTCATCAGGACGTGGGTGTCCTCGGCTTGGGCGGCGGCTTGGGCGATCCGCGGGACCCACTCCTGGAGCTCGCCCTCGTCGTACAGGTAGCGGAAGCGCTCGACCGTCGCCCGGCCCTTCATGTCCTCCCAGGTCGCGGTCCGGCGGCCGTGGAAGCGCACGACCGCCAGGTCCTTGGACGTCGTCGCGACGACGGGCGGCACCGACGACTTGTACCCCTGCGGCCCGTCGACCATGACGAGCGGGATGCCCTCGTCCTCGAGGAAGCGCATGGTGCGCTCGGCGTTCTTCTCGTTGAACCACGTCGCGTTGCGGAACTCCACGGCGACGCGCAACCCGTACGGGTCGAGCGCGGCCTTGGCCTCCCGGATGGCGTCCCGGTTCTCGGACGACGTGAAGAACCACTTCGGGTACTGGAGGAACACGGCGCCCAGCTGGCCATGCTCCGCGAGCGGCGCGACGCCGTCGGCGAACGTGCGCCAGACCTCGGCGAGCAGCTCGCCGGGCAGGTCCTTGGCATAGACGCGCGCCTTGTCGGCGAGCGTCGGCGGCAGGGCCTCGCGGATCGCCTTCGGCAGCCGCTTGGTCTCGGTCGGCTGGCCGGTGAGCAGCGCATGCGCCTTGATGTCGAACACGAAGTCGGGCGGCGTGCGCTCCACCCACAGCTCCGACAGCCGCCGCGACGGCAGCGCGTAGTACGTCGCGTCCACCTCCACCACCGGGAACCGCGACGCGTAGAACTGGAGCCGCTCCTCCGCGCTGCCGGCCTCCGGCGGGTAGAAGACGCCCGACGCGGTCATCGTCGGATCCGTCCACGACGCCGTCCCGACGCGGACGAGGTGCCCGTTCGCCGCCGCGAGCGGCTCGGTCGCAGCCGCCTCGATCCCCTCGCCGGCGAGCCGCGCGTTCGCGGCGTCCGGACCGGGATCGTGCCGCTCGTCGAGGTCCTCGGCGACGCGGTGCTCGCGCGGCCCGGCGTCGTCGCGCGCCGGGCGGGCGCGCGAGGGACGCGTGGCGGACCGCGGGCTCGGCATGGGAGGCGAAGCCTACCGCCGGTGGCTGCGTCCGGCCATCACCGCGCGATACGCCTGCTCGTATTCGTCGACCATCCTCCGCGGCGAGAACCGCTCGAGGGTGATCTCCCGGATCCTCGCCCGGTCGAGGTCTCGGACCTTCTCCACGGCGAGCGCGGCCTCGTTGACGTCGTCGACGAGGAACCCGGTCACGCCGTGCTCGATCGTCTCGGTCAGCGCGCCGGCGCGCCGGGCGATCACCGGGGTCCCGGTCGCCATCGACTCGATCGCCACGAGCCCGAACGGCTCGGGCCAGCCGCCGAGCATCACCGTCGCGAGCGCTCCCGCGTACAGCGGATCGCGCTCGAGCGGCCCCACCTCGCCCAGGAAGTCGATCTCGTCGGCGTCGATCGCCGGCTGGACGACCTCTTCGAAGTGGGCGCGCTCGGGGCCGTCGTGGACCTTCGCCGCGGCGCGCAGCGGGATCCCGATCTTCCGGCTCAGCTCGATCGCCTCGCGGATGCCCTTCTCGGGCGTGACCCGGCCGACGAACGCGAGATAGTCGCCCGGCTCGGTCGACGAGGGCATCGTCGCGAGCGGCAGGCCGTGGTGGATCGTCGCGACCCAGTTGAGGTCGGGGAACCACCGGCGCTGGCTCTCGCTGATCGCGACCAGCGGCACGTCAGGGTGCGCCTCGAGCAGCTCGGGCATGCCGGCGACGTCGAGCCGGCCGTGCATCGTCGAGATCACCGGCGTCTCGCAGTGCTCGGCGAACACGATCCCGTGGTTCTCGAGGTGGGCGTGGACGATGTCGAAGCGCGACGACGCGCGCCATGCGACCTCCACGGTGTGCTGCATGTAGCTCGCGACATCGCCGCGGTAGCCGCTCTCCCACAGGCTGTGGTCGACGGTCGCGATGCGCTCGTACGGCACGTCGGAGTCGCCGGACGCGACGAGTGCGACCTCGTGCCCACGCCGATGGAGCTCGTCCCCGAGCGCCGCGACGACGCGCTCCGTGCCCGCGTAGGTGGGGGGCGGCACGGGGAGCATCGGGGGTGCCACGAGCAGCACCCGCAGCCGATCCCGGCCGGGCTGGTCCAAGGCGGGATCCATCACCGCCGCATCCGTTCCCATGCTGCGGATTCAAGCACGGAAGGTGCCCACGGGCCGAGTCGGCGCCAGGTCCGGACATTGCGAGCGCATGGCGATGCCGGGCCTGACCTCCCGGCGGGGCGTCAGTCCCGGCGCTTCGGGCCGCCGCCGGTGTCCGCCTTGCCCGGGTCGGTCGTGCCGGTCGACGGCGACGCGGCGGGCGCAGGGCTGACCGCCGGAGCGGCGCTCGGGTCGGCCGCCGGCGACGCCGACGGGCCCGGCGCCGCGTCGTCGTCGGGCGTCGGGACGGGCGCGGGCGCTTCGTCCACGGTCACGCGGACGATCGCCGGCTGCACGCCCTCGGCGGACAGGGCGCCGCCCGACGGCGCGACGACGTCGACGAGGAGCAGGTACTGGCCGGGCTGGTCCGGTGCGGTGAGACCGAGCGTCAGTGCCGACGAGCCGCCGGGCGCCATCACGGCGTCATCGAGCCGGGTCACAAGGGCGTCCGGCACCGGCTGTCCCGCCGCGGATATCCACGTCACGACGAGGTTCGCGCGCAGCGTCGTCGTGCGCGACATGACGCCCGGCTCGCCGGCGACGCGGGACGGCGGCGCGGTGACCTCGAGGTCCCAGCGCTTGGACCCGGCGTTGAGCACGCGGATTGGCAGCTCCGCGTCGGCACCGCTCGTCACGTCGAGCGCCGGCTGGACGCCGTACGCGGCCGCGAGCGCCGGGCGGATGCGCACGAGGACCGGCGTGACGAGCGCTTGCGTGGCGGCGTCGTACGCGACCCCATCGGGGGTGTGGAGCATCGCCACGAGCCGGTACAGGCCGGGCGCCTGCGGGAACGTCACGTTGACCGCGAGGCCCTTCGAGGTGCGTGCCGCCTTCGCGGGCTGGACGACGGAGCCGAGCTGCTCGCTGACGACGAGATCGACGTCGGGCGCGACCGGCGCGACGTCCGGCGACGCATTCGGACCCGGCGCCGGCGAGGCGCCGGGAGACGGCGAGGCGCCGGGTGCCCCGGACGGCCCGGGCGCCGCGGACGCGCCTGGCGCGGGCGCCGGCCCGACGTTCGCGGCCGCGCCGTCGGGGACGGACACCGTCGGCGTCGTGTCGCTCGCGGGGTCCGCGGGCGCGATCGGCGAGTCGAGCGCCAGCGGATCCCAGCGGACGGAGACCTGCGCGCCGGCCGGGATCGACGTGCGGTCGCCGGCCGCGAACGGGAGGACCAGCCGGCTCGTCGTGTCGGCGACCGGGAGACCCTTGAACGTCGGCTGCGCGAACCGGACGCCCGTGGTGACGAGGCTCGGCTCGAACGGCGGCTCGGCGACGGTCGTTCCGGAGCCCGACGCGGACCCCGTCGCGCCCCCGCGGACCTGGTCGGCCGTGAGGCCGCCGCGGGACACGAGCGACCGCACGTAGCCGCCGTCGGTGCGCTCGGGATCCAGGCGGACCGTGTAGCCCGGCGTGCGCTGGCTCGCGGTCACGATCGGGTCGATGCCGTTCGCGGTGGGCGAGCTCGCGAAGATGTGCTGGATGCTCCCGCGGTCGGCGAGCAGCGAGCGGACGTAGTACGCGGGCCCGAAGTGGGCCTCCGCGACGACGGCCTGCGCGCCGGCGCGCAGGAAGCCCGCGGCGAAGTTGTCGACGCGCTGGATGGCGTCCGACCGGGTGCCCTCGGGGAGCCCGGGCTCGCTGTTGCCGCTGGCGTAGCACAGGTGGCTGAGGACCACGACCGCGTTCTGCGCGAGGTGGAGTGTCTGGACCGACGCCTCGCCGAAGTACTGGTGATGCGAGTCGTCGACGCCGGCGACCGGGTTGAGGCCGAAGCCGTTCTGCGTCGGCGGGTACAGGGAGTCGCGGTACCGGCTGGGCCAGCCGTTGCCGTGGCCGAGATAGACGACGATCGACGCGCCCGTGAGCGCCTTCTGGACGGCCGGCCACGTCGCGTCCGGCGAGTAGACCTTCACGACCTCGGCGCCCGCGGTGCGTGCCGCCGCGGCTGCCTGATCCGCGAGCCCCTTGTAGTACGGCGTGGTGCCGGCGACGGGACCGACGACGATGGCGACTTTCGGCACGGCCGCCGCGGCGCGCGCGGGCGCGGCCTGCCCCGTCACGGCCACCAGGGCCACGAGGAGCGCCACGAACATCGCGCGGAGGTAACGGTCCAGCGATCGAGTCTCCAGCCGGCGGGCAGGGGGAGCCGCGGAAGAAACCGTAGCCTAGACCTGTTACGCCGCGGTTACCAGTGTGGTTCAGACGACACGCCGCGTTTCGCGTGCGATGTGGTGAATGCCTGCGTTGCGGTCCGGCACCGACGGGCGCTCGAGGGTCCCGCGTACCATCGGTCCATGGGCGACGACGGCGGCCATCGCCACACCAACCGGCTCGCGCGCGAGACGAGCCCCTACCTGCTGCAGCACGCCCACAACCCGGTCGACTGGTTCTCGTGGGGACCCGACGCCTTCGCCCGCGCGAAGCTGCTCGACCGGCCGGTGTTCCTCTCGATCGGCTACGCCGCGTGCCACTGGTGCCACGTCATGGAGCGCGAGTCGTTCGAGGACGAGGGGACGGCGGCGGCGCTCAACGCGCGGTTCGTCGCGATCAAGGTCGACCGCGAGGAACGCCCCGACCTCGACGCCGTCTACATGGGCGCGGTGCAGGCGATGACGGGTCAGGGCGGCTGGCCGATGAGCGTGTTCCTGACGCCCGACGGGCGCCCGTTCTACGGCGGCACGTACTTCCCGGACACGCCGCGCCACGGCATGCCGGCGTTCCGCCAGGTGCTGGACGCGATCTCGCAGGCCTGGGCGCAGGAGCGGTCCGGGCTCGAGACGCAGGCCGCGCGGCTCGTCGAGGCGGTCGCGAGCCAGCAGGGCTCGGGGGTGACGGGGACGGGGTTGCCGCCGGCCGCCGTGCTGGACCAGGCGACGCGCGCGATCGAGGCCGCGTTCGACGTCGCGAACGGCGGCTGGGGCGGCGCGCCCAAGTTCCCGCAGCCCATGACGATCGAGGCGCTGCTCCTCCGTCACGCGGCGACCGAAGACGACCTCCCGCTCTCGCTGGCCCATCGCTCGCTCGCCGCGATGGCGGCGGGCGGGATCCACGACCACCTGGGCGGCGGCTTCCACCGCTACGCGACCGACGCGATCTGGCTCGTGCCGCACTTCGAGCAGATGCTCTACGACAACGCCCAGCTCGCGCGCGCGTACCTCCACGCGTGGCAGGTGACGGGCGACCGGGCGCTGGTCGATGTCGCCACGGGGACGCTCGACTACCTGCTGCGCGAGCTGCGGACCCCCGACGGCGGCTTCGCCGCGAGCCAGGACGCCGACACCGACGGCGAGGAGGGGGCGACGTTCGTCTGGTCGCTCGACGAGGTGCGGGAGGTGCTGGGCGACGACTCGCCGCTGTTCGAGGCGGCGTACGGCGTCACGGAGGCCGGCAACTGGGAAGGGCACACGATCCTGTCGCGGCGTCGGACCGACGCGGAGCTCGGCGAGCCGTTCGGTCTCGCGGCGGACGTCATCGAGGGTGTGCTCGCCGAGGCACGCCGGCGGCTCCTCGAGCGCCGGGGCACGCGGGCCCAGCCGGCCCGGGACGACAAGGTCCTCGCCGCCTGGAACGGCCTTGCGATCGCGGCGCTCGCCGATGCGGCCCGCGCGCTCAGCGCCACTGCGGAGCCCGGATGGTCCGATGCGGCGACGCGCTACCGGGAGGCCGCCGTCACGGCATCCACGGCGGTCTTGGGCGGCCTCCTCGACGAGCACGGGCGGCTGCGCCGGTCCTGGAAGGACGGTCGCGCAACCGCCGACGGCGTGCTCGAGGACTACGCGAACCTCGCCGAGGGGCTGGTCGCGCTGTACCAGGCGACGTTCGACGAGCGGTGGTTCGCCATCGCCCGGTCGCTCGCCGACACGATCCTCGCGCGGTTCACGGATCCCGCAGGCGGCTTCTTCGACACGCCGTCAGACGGGGAGTCGCTCGTCGTCCGGCCGAAGGGCCTCCAGGACAACGCCACGCCTGCGGGTGGATCGATGGCGACCACCGTCCTGCTGCGGCTCGCGGCGCTGACCGGGGAGGGGCGGTATCGCGACGCCGCCGAGCGCGCGCTGGCCGGGGTCGCTCCGTACCTCGCGCGCTATCCGACGGCGTTCGCCCAGTGGCTCATTGCGCTCGAGCTCGCGCACGCCGGGCTCGACGAGGTCGCGATCGTCGGCGACCTCGATTCGCCCGCGACACGCGAGCTGCTCGACGTCGTCGAAGGCGGGTTTCGACCGTTCCAGGTCGTCGCCGCGTCCGCGGACCCGTCGGCGTCCGCGGTGCCGCTGCTCGAGGCGCGGTTCTCGCTGGACGGGCGGCCGACGGCGTTCGTGTGCCGCGACTTCGCGTGCCGGCAGCCCGTCACGGCGCCGGAGGCGCTGGCCACGCAGCTGACCCGCGGTTGACGGGCCGGACCTAGGTGTGGTTCCCGCGTAGGTTGTTCACCAACGCGGCCTGAGGGGTGATGCCGCCAAGGGCGGTGTGGGTGCGCTCGGTGTTGTACTCGGCAACCCAGCCCGGCAGTGCCGCGAGGCGCTCGTCATTG